>CAKVMU010000217.1 GCA_934773085.1 uncultured Candidatus Melainabacteria bacterium | reverse complement strand
GAATAAGCTAGTTAAAAGATTTTGATATCCTCTCCTAGAGAAACAGGAGAGGATATTTACCAAAAATAAGTCTACTTTTCAAAAAACGGTTTCAAATATCTTCCGGTATGCGAATTTGGATTTTTTGAAACTTCTCTAGGTGTTCCGCAAGCAACAATTTCTCCGCCTGCGTTTCCGCCTTCCGGACCGAGGTCGATAATATAATCGGCAACTTTAATTAAGTCTAAATTGTGTTCAATAATTAAAATTGTATTGCCGTTATCAGCCAACTGTTGAATGATTTTAATTAATTTGTCCAAATCGTACCAGTGAAGTCCGACTGACGGTTCATCTAGCAGATATAAAGTTTTTCCGGTTGCACGTTTGTTCAATTCTGCAGCGAGTTTTATTCTCTGCGCTTCGCCACCGGAAAGGGTGGTTGCGCTTTGACCTAGTTTTATGTATTCCAACCCAACATCCACGAGAGTTTTGAGCTTATTTGCGATTTGCGGAATGTTTTCAAAGAATTCATACGCTTCTTGTACACTCATCTCCAGTACATCAGCGATTGACTTGCCTTTGTACTTAACTTCCAGTGTTTCGTTGTTGTAGCGCTGACCTTTACATACATCACATTTTACGTAAACATCTGACAAGAAGTTCATCTCAATTTTGAGAACTCCGTCTCCACCACAAGCTTCGCAACGTCCGCCTTTTACGTTAAAGCTAAATCTTCCCGGCTTATAACCTCGCATTTTTGCTTCGTTAGTTTTTGCATAGAGTTCTCTTATATGCGTAAACACGTCTGTGTATGTTGCGGGGTTGGACCTTGGAGTTCTTCCTATTGGAGATTGGTCTATATCAATAATTTTATCAAGGTTTTCAAAACCCAAAATTTCGTCTACGCCTTGCGGTTTTGGTTTATTTTTTCTTAACTTATGAACAGCATATTCATAAATTAAATCTTGCATAAGGGTTGATTTTCCGGAACCGGAAACACCGGTTAAAACTACAATTTTGCCCAAAGGAATGTCGATATCAACATTTTTAAGGTTGTTTAGATGTGCATTTCTTACCTGTAGGTAACTCCCGTTTCCTTCTCTGGTTTGAGCCGGTATAGGAATATTGTATTCTCCGCTTAAGTATTTTCCGGTGATAGAATCCGGTGCATTGATGATATCACTTACGCTACCTTGAGCAATTATGTTTCCGCCGTTAACGCCTGCTTTTGGTCCTATATCAACAACATAATCCGCATTTCTTATTGTTTCTTCATCGTGTTCAACCACAATAAGAGAGTTTCCGAGATTTCTGAGTTTAATCAATGTTTTAATCAATCTATCGTTATCTCTTTGATGAAGCCCAATAGAAGGTTCATCCAATACATACAAAACACCGGAAAGTCCGCTTCCAATTTGGGTTGCCAATCGTATTCTCTGCGCTTCACCGCCTGAGAGAGTTCCTGCTGTTCTTGCAAGGTTAAGGTAAGAAAGACCAACATCAAGAAGGAATTTTAATCGTGCTCTGATTTCGTCAATAATTTGTTTCCCGATTTTCATCTGAAAGTCAGTAAGTGTTAAATAAAGTTCAGAGATGAATTCATAAGCTTTATCAATTGGCATCATGCAGAATTCGTGTATATTTACACCGTTAATTCTTACTGCAAGAGGGAATGGCTTAAGTCTTGCGCCACCGCATTTTTCGCACGGAGTTGTGACCATGTATTTTTCGATTTCGGCTTTCCAATATTCGCTGTCAACATTGTAATGCTTCATTAAAAACGGAATTACACCGATGAATCTTTGCAAAGAGGTTCTGTACCTTTTGCTTCCGAATTCTCGTATACGCATTGGAATTCTTTCATCGTTGCCATAAAGAATTATTTGTTGGTGTTCTGCCGGCAAGTCCTCAAACGGAATCTCAAGATTTATGCCATAGGCTTGGCTGACAGCTTTTATAACGTCGTCATAATAAGCTGTTGAGGATTTGCTCCACGGATAAATTGCTCCGTCTTTAATCGATTTTGTTCTGTCCGGAATAACTAAATCAGGGTCAATTTTAAAATCAACACCAATCCCGCCACATTTTTCACAAGCTCCGTAAGGGGCGTTGAATGAGAATATTCTTGGAGTAAGTTCTTCAAAGCTCAAATTGCAATCCGGACAAGCAAGTTTTTCACTGTAAATAAGCTCTTCTCCATCAAGTTTGTCGATTATGGTCAGACCGTCAGCTTTTTGGAGTGCAATCTGAACGCTGTCTGCGATTCTTGATTTTGCGCTTTCTTTTACGACAACACGGTCCACAACGACAGAGATTGTGTGGGTTTTGGTTTTTGCAAGTTTTATTTCGTCTTCATCAAGATTATAAATTTCTCCATCGACTTTAACTCTTACAAATCCTTCTTGTTTTAATTCTTCAAAAAGAGATTGATATTCGCCTTTTTTTCCTTTTACCAAAGGAGCAAGTATTTGAATTTTAGTTCCTTCAGGAAGTTTTAGAATACTGTTTACAATCTCATCAATGGTTTGAGGTTTAATTGGTTTTCCGCATTTCGGACAGTAAGGAGTGCCTACCCTTGCGTAGAGTAGTCTCAAATAATCATAAATCTCAGTGACGGTTCCGACTGTTGAACGAGGATTATTGCTCGTGGATTTTTGGTCGATAGATATTGCCGGTGTAAGTCCGTCAATATAGTCGACGTCAGGCTTGTCCATTTGTCCCAAAAATTGGCGTGCGTAAGTTGAAAGGCTTTCTATGTAGCGTCTTTGACCTTCTGCAAAGATTGTATCAAAAGCAAGCGAACTTTTACCGGA
>CAKVMU010000216.1 GCA_934773085.1 uncultured Candidatus Melainabacteria bacterium | reverse complement strand
TGGTCGGTATGGCAAAAGACATTTCTGCAGGTGCAGTAATGTTTGCATCTGTTATAAGCGTTGTTATTGGGCTTATTTTGTTTGGCAAACATATTTTGTAACCCCACACAGTAAAAATGAGTCCCCCTAAGGTTTAATCAAGAACTTGATTGCGTTACCTGCGATATGTTGTTCCATTGCGTATTGAACTTTGTCCAAAGGCAAAGTATCTGTAATAAGCTTTTCTACCTCAACTTCACCGGATGATATCAAGTCTAGAGCTTGTCTGAAATATTTTGGCGTATGGTGGAATACGCTCATTAATTTTATATCGCCATAGTGCATTTTTGTGGTGTCAAAGCTCACTTTTGAACCTGATTTACAACCGCCAAAGAAGTGAACCGTTCCGCCCGGACGAACGCATGAGAAGACTAATTCCCAGATTTCCGGCATGCCTACGCACTCAATAGCGACATCCAGTCCTTTTTTCTCATCAGAAAAGTCTTTGAAAATCTTTTCCGGATTGGCATATTTTTTCAAATCCACAATCTCATCTGCGTGAGAAAATTCATCAGCCAATCTCAATTTTTCAGGATTTCTGCCGGCAACGATAACTCTTGCACCTTTTAGTTTTGCTAAACGTGCAAACATCAGCCCAATTGGACCTATACCGATGACACCAACTGTTTGGTTCGGTTTTATATCAGTTCTTTCCACTCCGTGAACGACATTTGCTAACGGTTCTGAAAATGCTGCTTTTTCAAATGGCAGGCTATCCGGCAGGATAAGAGTATTTTTTCTTACAATTCTTTCCGGTACTACAATGTATTCTGCGTATGCACCGTTCAATAAGTCTAAGTTTTCGCAAAGATTGTATTCTTCTCTTTTGCAATAAAAACATTCTCCGCAAGGAGCTGAATTAGCACAAACGACTCTGTCGCCCACTTTTACGTTCGTAACGTCATCCGCAACTTTTGCAACAGTTCCGGAAAATTCGTGTCCAAAACCTGACGGTATCTGTTTGATAAGGACGGGATGTCCTCGCCTAAATGTTTTTACATCTGTTCCGCAGGTTAATGCAGCTTCGATTTTTACAAGAATCTCTCCATTGCTCAATGGCTTAATTCTTGTTTCTTCATATCTTATATCTTGTGGTCCGTAAAATAAAACAGCTTTCATTATTCGGCATCCTTTTTCGGCTTATTTATATGTGTGTATAGAATTCCCGCTAAAATAATTATACCAACAGATACCACTATTGCAACAGGATGTCCGAAAATATAACAAGTACTGTCGATTCTCAAACTTTCAACAATGATTCTTGCGATAGAATATGCTATTAAGTATATGCAGGTTAAGCTTCCGGCTTTTTTTGTTTTATTTGTTTTGAGCAGGTATATCAACAAACCGAATATGAGGATATCCAGAATGCTTTCATATAAAAATGTCGGATGAAAATAGTTGTAATCAGTATACGGAATTGGTCTGTATTGCGGAGCTATATAGAGTTTCCAAGGTAAATCCGTCGGAAGCCCGAATGCTTCTGAATTAAAGAAATTCCCCCATCTGCCAATTGATTGTGCAAGAGCTAACCCGATTACAGTCGTGTCACAAAGCTTTGGAATTGATAGATTCTTTCTTTTTGCAAAAATAATTAATCCGACAAGACCGCCTAACAAAGCTCCGTGGATGGAGATTCCGCCGTGTCTTATTGCAATTATTTCTGTAGGAAATCTTAGATAGAAGCTGTAATTAAGCAGACAATAGTACATTCTTGCGCCAATGATTCCAAATATTATTAAGTATGGCGCCAAATCGATTATTGTTTCTTTTGGAAATTGAAAATGTTTTTCGCCAAAATAGTTGGAAACAAAAGTTCCGGCAACTATAGCCATTGCCATAATTACACCGTAATAATAAATGTTAACACCCATGATGGTGCATAAAATTTGTGAATGAGCTGCGAACATTATTCACTTTCTTTTGGGGTATTTTTTGTCCCAAAATCTTTACAATCTTCTAAAAGTTCTTCTACTGTATCTTTGTCTTCTGCTTCCGGATTAAGTTGCAAGTATCTTGTTAAATTTTGTGCTGCAGAACGTTTTAGCTCAGCGGCCTTGAGTTTGTCTTCTTCCGTAGCCGGAGTAACTTTGTCGTTTTCATCAATTTTATCTTCAACTAAGCTATCTGCATGTTCAGATTGCGCAACCGCAAGAGAATAATAGAAATTAGGGTAGTCGGTTTTGATTTTCATACCGTTTTCAAAAGCATCAATTGCGATATCGTACTTCTTAGCGTTTGTCGCAGCGATTCCAAGGTTGTAGTATGTTTCATACATTGTTGAATCCAAATCAATACTCGCTTGCAATCTGTTTACAGCGGCTTCGTAATCACCTTTTTGCATAAATTCTGCTGCTTTGTTGTTTAATTCCTGTACTGCAATATTATTAATGCAAGCTGTCGAAACGACTGCTATAAACAGCACGGACGCAATTAATAAAGCTTTTTTCATATAACAAATATCCTCAACTCTCAATTTTTACCCTACATTCTAATACACATAGTATAAATAATCAAGTTTGTTAACATTTGATAATGTTTATTCCTGTTTCTGTTATACTTTTATTAAAGAGGTAATTAAATATGAAAGACATGTTAGATAAAATCGTTCAGATTGAAAAGAAATATAATGAGTTGGGGGAAACTCTTTCCGATCCGGCTGTTATACAGGATTATAATAAATTCCGTGATTTATCAAAACAAAGAAAATCAATGGAAGAAACCGTAAATCTTTATTATGAGTGGAAAAAGGCTATAGATGCGATTGAAGATGCAAAACAGCTGATTCACGAAGAAAAAGATGAAGAAA
>CAKVMU010000215.1 GCA_934773085.1 uncultured Candidatus Melainabacteria bacterium | reverse complement strand
CACTCTACCCTTGGCAATATGATTTGTTGTACAAACAAATCAAACAAATCGCCCCAATTGTCGGTAAAGAAATCGTCTAGCGGGGGGGGGTAAATATATTTGGCTGGTAGGTCGAGATTACAAGCTTGACGTGCTGTAGGTGACCAAGTGATCAGGTGAACAAGTGACCAAGAAATTTACCCACGTCATTCTGAGGCTTTAGAATGTAGGGTGGGAAAAATGTAATGGTTCCCACCATAATTGTAGGATGCGGTAAATCTTTGATTTACCGCATCAATTATTTCTTGTCATCCTGAATTTATTTTAGGATCTTATCAATTTGGTACAGAATTACACACCCCTAAGTTGTTTCAATTTCTACCCACATCAACCAATAAAAAAGAGGTAGTAAAAACCACCTCTTTTTTATTTGCCGACGGGGGGACTTGAACCCCCACGGATTGCTCCATACGCACCTGAAACGCACGTGTCTACCATTCCACCACGTCGGCATTTTTGCTTGTTAACTCATATTCAATTATCAAATTCAGAAACCAAATACTATGCACTCCGTGGTGGATGTTCCCTCAAGGGGAACCCTCTCGGAAAACTTGACATTTAGTCAACTTTTCCTGCGGCAGAGTACCACGCAGGCGTTCTCTACAAACTAATTTTATCACAAGAAAATAAAAAAGGGCAATTATGCCCTTTGCTCGTTATTTAAGTATTACGACGATTTTTCTTAATCACACAGACTACGCTACCCCAACGAACTGTGGAATGTTCTGGATATTACATCATCTTGTTGCTCCTTAGTCAGCTTTATAAAATTGACTGCGTAGCCGGAAACCCTCACCGTTAACTGTGGATATTTTTCAGGATGTGCCTGTGCATCCAATAACATTTCCTTATTGAATACGTTTACATTTAAGTGGTGTCCCCCCTTTTCAACGTAGCCGTCTAATAATTGTATCAAATTTTCTTCTTGTGCTGTTGCCATGTTATCTGTCTCCTATTTATTTGTCTTTCACTGTTTTTATTATATACTATGTTTAACAACATTTCTGTTGTTTATACAACAAAAAGAAAATTTTTTGGAAAGGCAAAAAATATGCAATCTTATTACAACCAAATTAAAAATTCTCCGATTTTTTTCGGAATGAATGATGACGAACTCAAAGGGCTTTTGGAATGTTTCAATGCCCGAGTAAGAAAATACGAAGCAGGCGATATGATTATTCGTCAGGGAGATATCATAAAAAATATTTATCTGATACTAAAAGGTGCGGTAAATATTGAAAAAGACACATACTGGGGCAGAAGGATGATAATTTCTCAATTATCACAAAACAATAATATTGCTCTAGCCTTTGTTGCTTCAAAAAATGTTGAATCAAACATTGATGCTATTGCCGTAGCGGATTCCGAACTTTTGATATTGAATTACGAAAAATGTACATCAATGTGTCAAAATGCTTGTACCCGTCACAAAGTTTTAATCAATAATTTGTTTGAAATTTTATCTAAAGAAAATATAGAACTTATTCAAAAAATCGAGAATATTTCTCAAAAAACCATACGGGAAAAACTTTTGACCTATCTTTCCAACGAAGCGAGAAAAAACCGAAACAACACCTTTGAAATTCCGTTCAATAGACAAGATTTAGCGGATTATTTAAACATAGACCGCTCTGCTATGAGTTTTGAACTGTCCAAGCTCCAAAAAGAAGGGTTGATTGCATATAACAAGAACAGATTTTTGTTAAGTTCAAGGGTTTAAACTAAGAGTAAGGCGCCGGATTTTGAAAAAATCCGGCGCCTCGTTTTAAAATTCAATTAACCGATAACAGGTGCGACAAATGTTCTTGCAGCCAAATCCTTATCCAACATTAATAGAGCTTTTTTATCATCTCCGATAAGCTTCAATGTCGCTAAGACTCCGCCCACATTTGATTCTTCTTCAACCTGTTCTTTCAAATACCAATCAAGGAATGAAAGAGCGGCTCTGTCTTTAACTTCTTCTGCCACATCCATAAGAGCGTTGATTCTTGAAGTTACAAACTCTTCGTGGCGCAAAACGTGCTCAAATATTTCAAGAGGATTGCTTCCTTCTACGACAGGTTTGTCAATGGCTTCCAATTTTATAGAGCCTCCACGTTCGTTAAGGTAGTTGAACATTCCCATTGCGTGGGCGTGTTCTTCTTGAACCTGTACGTCAAACCAGTTTACAAAACCTTGCAAATTTTGTTCCTGAAAATAAACTTTCATAGCCAAATACAAATATTCAGAGAAAAATTCTTTGTTAATTTGGTCGTTGAATGCGTTTTGCAATTTTTCATTTATCATAATCAAGCCTCCATAGATTTCTTTTTCGAGCTAATTTTAGCACAAAAAATTACGTATTAAAGTTGTTTAAACAACTTTAACAGATAAAAAGGCAAATTTTTTTGTTACACGGTTTTAAATATTATATGAAAGTAAGAAATGATTTAGCAAAATTATATACGGGAATTCATTCAAAGCCTATCACTAAGCCGGTTTTCAAGGGTGTTAATCCTGTTGAGACCATCAAGCATTGTAATGTTGGGATGATGCCTGATGGTATTATCGGGAAAGTAAAAGTATTTAAGAAAAATGGCGAGGAAGCTTATCTTAATGTTGTGAAAATAAAGAGTTCTATGAATGAAGAGACCTATATGTTAAAGGATAAAATCGGGAAAATTATTGGTGAGATGGATATCAAGATTCGCAAGGCTTTTGATTATGATCATTTGGAATTTTCGGAAGACCCGAGCCATGTTTTTGTCGAATATTTGAGAAACTATTCAAAGCCGGATACGCCTTATCACAAGCAGGGGCTTGAGGAGTATAAGGG
>CAKVMU010000214.1 GCA_934773085.1 uncultured Candidatus Melainabacteria bacterium | reverse complement strand
CTATACAGCACACCTTTGATTTTATTAAGGAAATTACCATTCTGTGCTATATCGCATATAAAAAGATGCTAAATAGCATGTTTTTGTATGCGATATAGCATACAAAAAGATTCTCTGGAGCATCTCCACAGACTCTCTGGAGAATCTTTTTACCCATAAATTGCTTAAATCAAGAGACGGGATTGATATTAAATAGTGACAGTGTTTCAAAATAAACACATAAAATTTAAATAAAAGAAGCCATAAAGCTCCGATGTGGTATTAAAAAAATACGGAGCCCTTTGGGCGACTTCTTTTACTGAAAAGTTTTGCTAAATTTCTTTACCTTAGCTTGGCTTTTCTTCCTTAAACATTACAAAAAAAATTTATTATTTATTAGCGCTCGTGGGGCTTGTGGGTTGTAGGTTTTTAGTGTGGGTAATGCTCGTGTGGTAACTTGTGTGCAACTCGTAGAGTTGTGCAAGGCGAAGCCGTCAAGTTATCCATCAGCATTATCCATACGGTGCCGTAGGCAAAAAATCGTTAAACAATCCACAAATCCACAGCGCCCAAAAGAGCGAGTTTATTTGTAACGTTTTCAGTCATCGGTAAGTGAATGGCTTACCAGTAAAAAAGCGTGTTTTCGTTGGAATTTTAGACCCTAAACAATTCAATTCCGCTGTAGCCTTAACTTCTCGTTTATCAGGTACCGGTTATCGTACGGTGAGACGGTGGCAGAGCTTACGTATCGCTGTAAGTGCGCTAGATTTTTACACCACAATTTGCCTGTTTATGCCTTCCGGCAGTCCGAGCTAATGACCCTTGAAGTTATGGTTTGCGTTTCTTGTTTACGTCGTTTAAATGATTTTTTGGTAGTAGGGACGCTTTGCAAATTACTTGCTTTACTAGCTACCCTTTGCTAAGATTTGACTTGTCTAGGGTCTAATCGTTAGCAAAGAACGCAACGAACAGATTATCGAAAAAGGGCTTATGTGTCAAAACATAGGCCCTTTTTCTTTTTTTATATTGCTTTGTTTACATTTTTTTACAAAAAAAATTACGCTTAAAAAATCATCAATTTCAAAAAAATACTTTGTTTTTAAATGAGTTATTGGTTGTCAATAATGTTAATTGAAAATAATGTGGTTGAATTCAATATTAAAGATGTATATGTTTAGATTGATTTCTGAATGATTTTTATTCAGGAAGTAGAAAGCGAATGGCGGCAACCATTCGCTTAATATGTAATTCATTTATAACTGTTGTTGAAAGGGGTTATAAGATGAAATGTTCTTTTAAGAAATTTATAGTGAGCCTTATTGCCAGTATATTAACTAAGGCAACATGGGAACTCATTATAGTGTTACTTAAAAAATAAGAAAAAATGGCGGTGAGGAATCACCGCCTTTTTATTATGCACGAAATACTCTAAGTTGACAAAGTTTTATGAAAGATGCATTTTTAGATTTGTAAATGTGTTAAAAGTTATTGTAAAACCCCCATTATCGTTTAATAAATATACTGTTTTAATAAAAAAAGCACCAATTTGTAACTATTGGTGCTTTTTTTTATTAAAATATAACTAGTCTACATTTTATGTAGATGGGTTAATGCTGCGTGGCTTGGGTTTTGTAACCCTGCTAGTAGCAGCGGTTACCCGAGCCTTGGGCATTGTGGTTAAACTCAATGTAGAGGTAAATATGTTTAAAAAAATAATATTATATCTTTTTAGGATAATCATTATTTTGAGTACAGCAATATTGCCTAGTTCTGAGCGTTCGGTGCAGCCGCCAAGCAAAATCACCGAAATTCAAACTAGCAATGTTGGCATTAATCATTCTGGTACTCAAATAGTGATAATGAATTGTGCAAATTGTACAATTTCAAAATAAAACTATTGTAATGTAGTACCATAGTAGATATGGGCAGTTTTGCTCATATCTACTTTTTTATTCTACTACAACTTTTTTTCAAAATCATCTATTGTCAAATTTAGCATACCTATTCACTAAATTTCGCATAAAGTGTGATTATGTTAAATAATTCTAGTCACTTAAATCGCTTGTTTATGCAAGTTTGACCGACCTTATATCACCTCAAGTTTAGTTAAAATTTCTAAGACTACTTTCAAGATTTGTAACAGCAATGAAATGATTTGTAGCACAAGTGTGATCATGTTAAACCTCCGATATAAATTAATGGCTATTGATTGTATCTACGGATCCAAGATAAGACTTTTAAAGAAGTTTAAAGCATTGACTAGCAGAAGAAGAGGTGAACGACTTCAGCACGATAAGCTACCGCGCCACAAGTGGCTTGCTGAATCGATAAAGGCATTGTCACTTGATGACAATGCCTTTATCGATTTACCAAAATAAATGCTTTATACGCCGTTTTAGAGCCTGAATTGGATGTTTCTTTTCCAATTCCTTTGCCGCTTTCTGAAAAGCTGCTTGAGACTTCCCATTGACGGCAAATTTGGCGTGAGATTTTTCAAACACACTTACAAGGTTTTCACGGTGTTTTTTAGTCCTATATTTTAAAAATAACCACAAAGAAAAAAGACCGATCAAAACGATCAATATGTCATTCATTTTTATCTTTTCCTCTCTTAAACATTAGGCATAGGATCGCCATTATAGGGTCATAAAATTTCATAAGATTTTATTAAAATCAACCCAAGATCTTTATCTTAAAAAACGCTAACAATTTAATGATGTCACACACCTAACGCAAAATTGCATTTTGCCTTTTTTTCTTTATGAATCAACGCTTAAGGTATATGGTGATTAAATTTTGAATAGGGGATTTGAGATGCTATATAGCATCTCCACAGATTCTATACAGCACACCTTTGATTTTATTAAGGAAATTACCATTCTGTGCTATATCGCATATAAAAAGATGCTAAATAGC
>CAKVMU010000213.1 GCA_934773085.1 uncultured Candidatus Melainabacteria bacterium | reverse complement strand
AATGCTCTTCACCTAACGGGCAGACCTTGCGGCGAGTTTGTGCGCATTGTCGAACTCGAAAGAGAAATGAGTGTTGAGTTTCTAAAACTAAAAATGCTTCCGCTTTCACCAAAACTCCGAATAGTAAATAACCACGGGATTAAAACCATTAAGACAATCGGATTTTGCGCAGGTTCAGGCAGCGAATTCATCAAAAACACACCTTGTGACGCATTTGTTACAGGTGACATAAAGTTCCATACAGCAGTCGAAGCTAATAAAGTTCTGTATGATATCGGACACTTTGAAAGCGAAATACTTGCTCCGGAATTGCTCAAAAACATTACCGGTCTTGATACAAAAGGAGTCATTGCACATGAAACGAGTCCTTTTGTCTAGCTTGATTCTGCTTTTTACTACACTTGCGGTGTTTGCATACGAAACAATTATAATAAAATACCCGCCTAACGAAGTGTGGGTTAAAGCTTATTATAAAAAGGTCGGTTTGGAAGCAATTTTGCAATATGTTCCAAAAGGTCAAACACACTCAAACTGGAATCGTTCAATTATTGTTCACTCATATAACGAATCCGGATACCCTGTGCGTGTATTTATTGCAAACGAATTGGCAAAAATGATGAAAACCAACCCAAGCGCTAATTACAAGTACTTGAGATTGACTGATAATGATGCAATAGCTGGAAGATGCACCCAAAATTATAACGGAATCAAGGCTCAATGCGAATTCTACCGTGTCACGAGAGCGCATGGCGGGCTAATCAGTGTGCATTATATAAATCGTAATAAAACAGATTTTATGAACAATTACCAACAGTGGTACGACATTATTAAGAAAGCTAAATTTTATAACAGCTACTACAGAGATGAGCGTACATTCGACAAATCCGAATACTTTGAACTCTAGTTCAATATCGATGAGGTGGGGTAATGTATTCAGAGGCTAGTTGGTAGAGTACGCACCAATGACAGTTGAACAGTTGAAAGGTTCGTTGTTCCTTCTCCCGACGGGAGAAGGTGGTACAAAGTACCGGATGAGGGGACAGTTTGTCGTTTTTACATGCAAATAGACACCTCACCCTTAATCCCTCTCCTGCTAGGAGAGGGAAAATAGAACGTAGAACGTAGGATGTGGTAAATCAAAGATTTACCACATCAATTATCTCTTGTCATCCTGAATTTATTTCAGGATCTTGCCAGCTTGTAGTTTAAACCAACCAACCAAAACATTTACCCCTGCTGAAACAAGTTCAGCAGGACAGAAGTTAGTTTGTCAAGACTACAAGCTTGGCGATTTTAGTTGAAAAGTTGAATAGTTCGTTGTTCCTTCTCCCGTCGGGAGAAGGTGGTACAAAGTACCGGATGAGGGGACAAGTTACCCCGGGAAGTTATTTCCCCTTCTTTTCTAATGCTGTCAAACGTTTATCCAGAGCATTGACTTGTTTTTGCAAATCGTTGATTCTTTTCTCTCTGTCCATCAAGTAAGTGACTTTTGTATCAAGTTCCTTGATTGCGTTAATCATTGCATAGAACATATCTTCCATACGTATTCTGAGGAATCCGTCATCACCTTTGAATACTGCATCTGGGAATATTTTCTGCAAATCTTGCGCCATGACACCAACGTGAGGGGTGTTTGTGCTGTCTTTTTTATATGTGTAATTAAACACTTCTAACTTTTTGACCTGCTCAAGTCCGCCAACAAACGCTTTGCCAACATTCTTCAAACGACGGTCGGAAGATATTTCACTGCTATATTTTTTCCATGCATCATGATCTTCGTAGTTATCTTTATGACCTGTTGACACAATTGCCCATTCACGTCCCCAACCATCCCTTCTATATTCAAATCCTTTATTAGCTATAATACGACCTTTTAATGCCATGTCATGTGCCGCAATTGAATTTTTTACCATTAAATCACCCATAATTTTAACATCACCAGAAAACTGTATAGTTCCAGGAATCACAACGGTTGTGTTCGCATCTCCTAATACTATTTGATTTGAAGCTGTTGTTTGTGCATTTTTTCCAATTGCAGTAGAATTGGGATGTGATGCCCTAGCAGCATAACCAAGAGCCATTGAGCTACTTCCAGCTGCATTTGATGCTGTTCCCATTGCTATTGAGCCATATGCAGTTGCATCTGATGATGTTCCGATTGCCATTGAGTAACCTCCAGCTGCATTTGAGTAGAATCCCATTGCCGTTGAGTGAGTTCCAGTTGCATCTGATGATTTTCCGATTGCCGTTGAGGCTTCAGCTGCATTTGATCCTGTTCCGATTGCTGTTGAGGCAGATTCAGCTGCATTTGATGATGTTCCGATTGCTATTGAATAGGTTCCAGAAGATTTTGCTCCAATATAATTGCTTGAGGATATCAATCCGCCAATAGCAATGGAAGATATACCTGTTGCCTGAGAGTAACTTCCGACTGCAGTTGAATTTGCTCCTGCATAAGCTTTTGAACCGACAACGGTTGCATAATTACCCTCTGCTACACAATCACATCCAACAGCCAGAATATTTGTTCCATTTCCCTTATTTCTTGCTGCAGCTCCGACAAAAACGGAATCTCCATCGCCACCGCCGGCGTTAATACCCAATATTACTGAACGTCCAGCCGGTGTTGTTCCATGACCTATGACAACCGCATCCTGTTCTGAGTCATCCTTTCTATCAGTGATAATTATTGAATTATCAGCACCCTTTATATGAGTTGTATAGTTTCCATGACCAAACAAGGATATCTGAGGAACATCGGATTTTGAAGATGCTATATATAGTCTTGAGTTAAGTTTGCTTGGAGTACCGGTCGCACCAATCGTTGCAGTTGCATTGTCACTTCCGTCCAAATTGTATGCAATAGAATTATTAGTCAAGCTTGTCCAAACCCACGGGCT
>CAKVMU010000212.1 GCA_934773085.1 uncultured Candidatus Melainabacteria bacterium | reverse complement strand
GTCTTTTGCCATACCGACCATTCGTGAATACTTGTTATGATAAACAGAATCCAATGCAAATTCTATCGCCGTATTCAACATCTCTGCAACAATTACGGTTGCTATCGCAAGGAATAAAATACAGAATTCCAATGCAGAAAATTTTAAAATAAAAGCCAAAAGTGTCACTAAAAACGCAATTACGACATGAATCCTTATGTTCAACTCACTCTTCATAACGAGTCGAAACCCTTTTCTTGCATTTTTAAATGTATTACTGAATCCTTGTGCCTTAAATTTTGTCATAATCAATACTCTCCAGAGCTTTCCGTTGTTCCGCTATAACAAAATTGTATTCTTCTTCATCCCTGTGGTCAAATCCGAGAAGATGCATTAAACCGTGGCTTATCAAAAAGAAGAGTTCTTGTTCTTTATTTTCAGACAAGCTTACATCCCGATTCACACCCTCTATTACCTTATCTAGCGCAATCACTATCTCACCAAGGTTAACATCTCCGTCAAACACAAAACTGTTTTCATCATCAGCAAAGATTGCAAATGTAATAATGTCCGCAGGATAATCCTTGTCTCTGTAATCTCGATTTAACTCGTGCGTCTTATCCGAATCACAAAAAACAATATCAAGAGTCACAGAATCATATTCTCTGTTCGCAAGACAAGAGCTCTTCCCAAGTTCCTTAATATAAAACTTGAGCATCTTGCGTGTTTTTTCAATTACATCCTTTTCATCAACCTTCCAATCCGGATAAAGATTTTCGGTAAAAACATTAATTGTTGTCATTCTTTTTGTTTTCCAGTTCCTTAATCTTTGATTCTAAATCCGCATCTAAAGTCGTCGGAATAACGTTCTCTGCTGCAGCTGAATTGTGTTTATTATTTTTATCCAATTCATTTACTAAATCATTATGATACTTAATTCGTTTATGATGCATACCTCTAAGCATTCTGGAGAACGTATCCGCAATTGTTTTCAAGTCTTTTAACGTCAATGGGGAATCGTCCAACTGCCCGTCATTCAAACGTTCTTTTATAATTTTTGCAATTATCTCATCAATTTCTTCATTAGAAGGATTCTTGGCTGCTCTGACAGCTGATTCTACCGCATCAGCAATCATTAGAATTGCAGTTTCTTTCATATTTGGTTTCGGTCCAGGATATCTAAATTGTTCTTCCTTAACGTTGTCCTCGCCTTCCTGTTTCAAAGCCTCGTTGTAAAAATAGCTTACAAGGCTTGTTCCGTGGTGCTGAAGGATGAAATTATTGATAACTTGAGGTAAATGGTATTCCTTCGCAAGCTCCAAACCGTCTTTCGGGTGAGCAGTAATCAACATTTTACTAAATCTTGGAGTGCAAGTTTTATGCGGATTTTCAATCCCATAGAAAGATTGGTTTTCCACAAAAAACATAGGACGCATTAACTTTCCGATATCGTGATACATCGTGCCAACTCTTGCCAAAACAGGGTTTGCACCGATTGCTTCCGCCGCAGCCTCACACAATTGGGAAACAATTAAACTGTGATTATATGTCCCCGGAGCATCTGAAAGCAAGCGTTTTAAAAGTTTGCTGTCAGCAAGTTCCGCTAATCCGTACGGTGTCATTACTCTAAATACATTCTCAATAATAGGCAAGAAACCGAGTAAGAACACACCACTTATTACAAAACAGTTGAATATGATATATCCCACATCACGCAGAATCATCATATTATCAATATCCATCATGTATTTTTCCAAGAAATAGATACCGCCGACTACCAATACTCCGGCTAAAGATATTTTCAAACTTATAATCAACAAGTCAGAGCGTTTTGAGAATTTTAACTTTGACATAGCCGTCATTACAACCGTATTCAAAAGCATAAACGCAACAACTACTTCTATGTTGTAGTGCATACCTATTGAAAGTAGCGCCAAAAGAATAGTCGAAGCGAAGAATGCGTTCCTTGGGGTTGTAAATATAGATATCAATATCGTGTAAGCCGGTATCGGAACAATATACGGCGAAAATCCCGTCGGCAGCAATACTGCGATAAAAGCCGTTAACAAAGTAAACGACGACATTATTAACATATATTTTGAATTAAAATATTGTTTTTCAAAATTGCGTTCATATTGTAGGAATACAAAGGTGAAGAATGCCACCAAAGCAAAGATTCCGGCAATACCACCAAAGTTGACTTCCAAAACATTATATCCGGCAGCTCTTAAAGCATCGCTCTTAAGTTTGGTTACAGGTTCGCCTTCAAATACGATTTTTTGACCTTTTTTGAATACAACTTCATACGGTTTTACTGCGTTTTGAGCGTTTTTCTTCGCAATCTCGGTTGCAAACTCGTCCACAACAAGGTTCGGCACAATAACCTGATTCAAAATATTTGTTATCATATACGCTTGTGAACGGGATGTTGAAGCTGGTAAATTTTTTCTTATAATAGCTGTCACGTTGTTGTTTTCAAAGTCCTTAGCAGAAATTCCGGTATTCAAAACTCCGCTCAAAGTAATCTTAGCTTTGTCAAAAACGAGGTTCAAATCACTGTCACCGGCTCTCAAAAGATATTCAATAACAGATTTTTTTTGATTTTCTTCAAAAAGAATGCTTAATTCATCCGTTTTAACAGCATCTGTAGCATCTTTCTCTCTTATTTTGATAACCGATTTTTGTAAAGTAACCAAACTTGAGGTAATAAAATCGTCCTCAGCTTGAGTCAAAATAGGTTCGACAGATTGTGCAACTTCTTTCTTGTGCTGCTCTGTTTTTTTCGTATCAATAACCTTAATATCTTTTTGCGCAATGATATCACGCTTGCTTATGCCGTTTTCAATAACCTTTTGGAAGAAAAAGTTTTGAGATGAAATCATCGTTGTTAACAAAAATGTAAACACCACAAAACATAATGTATTTCTAAAAGTTTTTGAAGATATAAAATCTAAGACCTTCTGCATATA
>CAKVMU010000211.1 GCA_934773085.1 uncultured Candidatus Melainabacteria bacterium | reverse complement strand
GCCCCAATCTGTCTTGAACATATTTGATTGAATTTTCGTCTTTTCCCATTGCATCAAGTATAAGATGTGTAATCTCTAAATTCGTTTTCTCGTTATGACCGCCAATATTGTATACTTCGCCAAGTCTTCCTCTGTGCAAAACTGTGTCGATTGCTTCACAGTGGTCGTATACATATAACCAGTCTCTAACATTCAGTCCGTCTCCGTACACAGGAACTTTTTCACCCTTGAGAAGTTGCGATATGAAAAACGGAATCAATTTTTCCGGATATTGATATGGTCCGTAATTGTTTGAACAGCGGGTGTTTAAAACCGGTAGTTTATATGTTTCCCAGAACGCACGAACTAACAGGTCTGCGCTGGCTTTGCTTGCAGAATAAGGACTGTTTGGTGCTATTGGGGTTGTTTCATAAAAATAACCTGTTTTGCCCAGTGTTCCGTAAACCTCATCTGTTGAAACCTGCAAAAATCTGTCAATACCAATCTCCTTGGATGCTTGCAAAAGATTCAAAGTTCCCTGAACGTTAGTTTCTATAAATATTTCCGGACCTGTAATAGAACGGTCAACGTGAGATTCTGCTGCAAAATTTACAACGCAATCAACTTCGCTGATGAGTTCCCGCACGAGTTTTTTATCGCAAATATTGCCGTGAACAAACCTATAGTTAGGGTTATTCTTTATGTCATCCAAATTCTCAATATTACCGGCATATGTTAGCGCATCAAGGTTGATTATTTTATAATCAGGATGCTTTTTTAACACATGTCTGATAAAACAACTTCCGATAAATCCGGCGCCACCGGTCACGAGTAGTCTCATTAGATTTCCTCCTTGTTGATTTCATTGAACCTAGGTTGATATTTATCCTTTTCAGATAAAACTGGTTCAAAGTCAATTTCCCAGTCTATGTTTAGAGTCGGATCATTCCACGCAATTCCTCTGTCAGCTTCCGGACAATATTCGCCGCTTGCCTTATATATAATTTCTGCCTCATCAGAAAGAACAACAAAACCATGTGCAAATCCTTCCGGAATAAATAACATATGCTTGTTTGCTTCTGAAAGTTCAACTTTTACATATTGACCATATGTTTCGGAGTCCGGTCTTATATCAACCGCAACGTCGTAAATCCTGCCACGAATGCATCTTACGAGTTTTGCTTGTCCGTGAGGTTTTACTTGCCAATGTAGTCCCCTTAATACGCAAGCTTGCGATTTGGAATGGTTATCTTGATTAAATTCAACCTCTATTCCATTGGCACAGAAATCAGATTTTTTGTAGCTTTCCAGAAAAAATCCTCTGTTATCGCCGAAAACCTTAGGTTTTACTAAAATTACGTCTTTTATTTTTTGTCTTTCAAATTCAAATGGCATTGTTTAACCCTCATTCTTTACCGGTATAAGCTTGCGAACTGCTTCTAAAACCTCGTTAACAGTCGGAAGATAAGTACATTTGTTAGGACTGTTTTTTAATGGACATTTTCGCTTGTGACACGGTTGGCATTCCAAATTTCCGCTCAAAGCAATGTATTTGTTAGGACTCCCAATTGGTGCATATAAACTTTTAGGCGTACAACAAAATATTGATACAATTTTCGGCTTTTGACAAGCCCAAGCCAAATGTGTGCTGCCACTGTCCAAAGAGATTACCAAATCGCATCTTCTGAATAATTCGGTTAGCTCCAAAATATTTGTTTTTCCTGCAACACTCAAATGCCTGTTGCCCGAAATATATTCAATTAATTCTTTGTCCTTGTCAGTTCCTGTGAATATCAGCGTGTAATCTTTTTCTATTTTTTCGATTAAAGCTTTCCAGTTATCCCGATTCCAATGCTTAGGAACCCAAGTCGTAGCCGGTGCGATAGCGACAAGAGGCTTGCTAGTGTCTGTGCCTGCTAAGAGTGAGTCAATTTTTTTGACAGATTCTTCCGTTGATTGCGGTAAAGTAACTTCAATATCCTTAGTGTCCAATTTTAAGTATCTTGCGTATTTTAGGTAGTTAGAAGTTACATGCTCGTCAAAATTAGTTCTGAGTTTCCCGATGAATTCGTTGCCTCCGAGAAATGAAAATTCTCTGGCAGAAGTGGACACGATTCTTCTTTTTGCGCCACTAAAAGCTGTCCATATAAAACTTTTTAACAGTAGTTGAGTATCGATTGCGATATCGAATTTCTTTGAACGTACATGTTTAATAATTTCAATATATTCCTTGAAGTTTTGAGAAAACTTTTGTTTCTTCCACTTAGCTAAAGGGGCCAAAATTGCTTCATCAACAGCAGGGTTATTTTTTATTACATCGTAACCTTTTTCACTGACAATCCATGTAACTTCGTAACCGTTGCGTTTAAAAACATTTGCTAACGGAATGTTGAAAATGACATCCCCCAACGATGACAACCTTATTATAAGTACCCTTTTTGTCTTCACTTTAAACCCTTCTTTTATGACTAAAGGATACTATAAATATCAATGTTGTGCAATTGTTTTGTACATTTAAAAAGTTCGGCGCTATCCGGACTAGCACCATGTGCATCGTTTGTCCGCAAATTCGCTAAGCGAATAATGTTCGTTGAGTGTTTAAATATACAAAATCTTATATACGGCTCGCTCACCTTCGGTTCAACTCGCCTGCCTCCATCCAAAACCTGACATTTAGTCAGCTTTTGCACGGAGTCCTTCCCCAAGCGAAGGGCTTGATGTTACGCAAATAAAAAAAGAACTCACCAAAGTGAGTTCTTTTTTTATGGTACCCCGTCTTGGATTTGCTCCACGCTCACAGAGTTTCGTATTTGTGGCTTTGCCACAGTCAACTCAATCTGTTCGCTATCCGGACTAGCACCATGTGCGTCGTCCGTCCGCAAATCCGCCAAGCGAATGCCGTTCGTTGAGTGTTTAAATATACAAAATCTTATATACGGCTCGCTCACCTTCGGTTCAACTCGCCTGCCTCCATCCA
>CAKVMU010000210.1 GCA_934773085.1 uncultured Candidatus Melainabacteria bacterium | reverse complement strand
GATTTGGATGAATTATTGCAGGCAAAAACTAATGCGTCAAGCGATATGGATGAGGATGAAAATGCTGCATTAGATGACTTTTTAAGCGGTTTTTCTTTTGATGATTCTGTCGAAGAGGTACTTCCGGAAGAAGAAGGACCTTTGTATGATGAAGAATTGTATAACAAGACAATAAATGATAACACATTGGTTTTCACGAAGGATGATGCAGAAAAAATCAATAAACTTTTGAATACGGAAATAAATGACGCAACCTTAAAAAATATTTCGGAATTTGCAGTTTCAAACCCAATAAAGAAAGAGCCTTCCAAGCAGGAACGTTTGGAAAATTTTGTTACATCTTATGCGATTTCACAAAATATTACTTTTACAAAAGAAGATGTCAGTGCTCTTTACAAGCTTATGAATGTTGAGATTGACAAGGATTTTCTTACGGATTTGAAGACCAATCCGGAACGTGCAAAGGAAATGGCACAAGAAATATCACGCAAAAAGGTTAAACCGCACAAATCTTCTGAAATTCTAACTTTGAGCGTAAAAGATATGTTGCCGGATTTATCGGAAGCATTGAGAAAACAAGGTGATAGACGAATCGAATCAGAAGTTAAACCAACCACGGTTTATTACAGTGAAGGTTATGATGTCAGCACACTGTCATTAAAAGACCAATTGCCGGATTTGTCAGTTGAGATAAATAACAAAGATTCTTATGTATCAAAACCTTCTGCCAAGATTGAACTTGCGGAGTCCGGATATGAAGTTGAAAAATTGAATACATCTAATCAGCTTCCGGATTTGAAAGATGTAATTGCACATCCGGAAAAATATGCGGAACCGGAACCGGAAGCGGTTAAGGTTGACGAAGATGCGTTGTTGAAAAATATTTCTAACGTGCAGTTTAAACCATTCTATGACGGCAGTGAGGAGTTTGAAGTCATAAACGATTTTGACGATGAAAATGCGCCAAGCGTTTCTGATATTCAAAAAGAATTCAGTCAATTCGGAAACTTTGAAATTTCAGAAGAAGAGATGGTTGACAATGCTTCTATCAATGACGATTATGATGATTTTGAAGCGCTTTACAGCAACGAATTTGTAGATTTGGATAAAAATAAAGAAGTTACTCCTGAACCGGTTGTTCCTCAAGAGCCGCAAAAACAACAAAAACCGCAAGAACCACAAAAAACACAAAAAATTGAGAAACCGGAAGAATTTGTTCCTGCGAAGCTTGAACGCAGTGTGGAACATTTTGCCCGTAGTCGTGATAACAAATCCGAAGACTTGGTTCGTAAAATTGAGCAAACAAGAATTGAGCGAGAAGAACGCAAAGCAAAAATTTCGGCACAAAAAGCTGTTCAAAAGAAGCAGGAAGATAAAATTGAGGCGACACCTTGTGTTTCAAAATGTATTTTGGATGGAAAGTCATATACCGTTATCAGCACGACTAATTTTGCGCCAGATAAAGGATGTTATCTTGTTAAAAATGACACAGGCTATGCCGTTATTGGTTTTGTTGGAGACAAACTAATTGAACTTAAGCAATATCAAACATTAAAGAGCGAAAAAATCCAGTCAAGAATGAGCGAAAAGCTGGCGAACGGAACTTTGCGGTATATTGTAAGGATTGGTTTGCAGAAGTTTATTGTGGATGTCGTTGACGATGATATTAAATATGTGATGGATTTATGCTAAAAAGAATACTGTGGATACTTATATCAGTGTTTGTTCTGTGCGGTTGTACATCTAAGAATGTTCCGGAGGAAATAACTTTTTCTTCTTGGGGGTCTGTCAGTGAAGTAAAAATCATTAAAGATGTTATATCTAATTTTGAGCAGGAAAATCCGGATATAAAGGTTAAATTTATCCATATTCCGCAAAATTATTTTCAAAAAATCCACCTTTTGTTTGCCTCAAATACAGCACCGGATGTGATTTTTATTAACAACCTTTATCTTCCGATTTATGCATCCAAACTCGAAAACTTGTCCGATGTCGTTTCAAAAAAGGAATTTTATTCACAAGCAATTGACGGTTTGAGTTATAACGGAGCTCTTTTGGCTGCGCCGAGGGATATTTCAGATTTGGTTTTTTATGTGAATAAAGATGCTTTAAAAAAGTTTGGTATAGACGTTCCGAATGAAAACTGGACACTTTCTGATTTGCTTGATGTTTCAAAGCAAGTTTCCGGCATGTATGCTGTGAGTTATGAACCGGATATTTATTGGGTGTTACCGTACTTGGCATATTACGGTGGAGGTGTTTTGGCACCTGACGGGACGAATATTATCGCATCCGACGGGAGTATTGAGGGTTTGAATTATTACAGAAATTTAAAAAAGAATGGCTATGCTCCTTCTGCGGCGCAAGTTGGTAGTTCGACTTTGGCACAGATGTTCTTGGATGGTAGAGTGGTATTTTATCTCTCCGGAAGGTGGATGTATCCTAAAATTTCAGAAAAAGCAAATTTTGATTGGGGAGTTGTTAATTTTCCGTATGGTAAAGCCCCAATGCCTTGTGATTCTTCAGGTTGGGCGATATCAAAAACATCTAAGCATAAAGATTCTGCATATCGATTTGTTCAGTATTTATCAAGTAAAAAATGTATAGATGAGTTTACTTCAACTGGATTGATTGTTCCGGCAAGAGTTGATTCGGCGCAAAGTTTGAATAAAGATTTTCGGAATGAAAAAGTTTTTCTTAATGTTATTAAAAAATCAAAAAATACTCCGGTAAACAAAGATTATAAACGGATTGTGGATGATATAAATAACGATTTGCAATTGTAAATTTCAATTGTTTGTTTGATTGACTGAAATGACAAAATAAAGTTCAATAGACGTATGCTTATAACTGTATTAGAAAAAATTAATAATTTTAACGAATTTATCTTTGCACCGTTGGATAAAATGATATCAACATTACCTTTTGAGGATTGGGCAATTGATGCAATAACAGAC
>CAKVMU010000209.1 GCA_934773085.1 uncultured Candidatus Melainabacteria bacterium | reverse complement strand
TACGTAATAATCACCGGCTGTATCACCGAAGTTTGTGGTATCTAAAGATAATACCCAATCGGTGTTAGAACGAACATAAACCATTGGAGAGGTTTCGTTAGCTATTCTTTGATGTTTCTTGAATACGTCATTTGCGCTGACGTTTATGTTTGATGTGCTTGAATAAATGTTCAACTCATGAACAATTGGCACTACAAATTGCAAATTAAAAGAAGACATAACTGCAACTTCGCCTGTTTCAGCATCGGTTGCCTGAACTTCAAACAAAATTTTGTATGTTCCTGCAGGAACAATGCCGTAATTTTTGATTTTTGCGGTCATATTACGTGGAACACCGTCCATTGCTGTTCCCCAGAATATGTTTGAATATTCGTTGTATTTGAGATACACATCTTCTTTGGTGTTGTTTATGTATAGGTATTGTAACGGAATAGATACGGTTCCCTCATTGTTGGTTACAGACTCTTCCAAAGGTCTGATTGCGATGTTGTAAGCTTTTCCGTCATCACTATTCACAATTAAAGTGCGCTCGATATTATTCGGAGTAACATAAGTTTCTCCGATATAGTCGATAGTTATCATTGCTGCATCTGCGTGAGAGCACGATAAAACCGTAAGTAGTAGTGATGTGAGTAGTAATTTTTTCATGAAAATTTTCTATTCTTATGGGATACCTACTCCGATTGTAACAATTTGTAACAAAACTTCAATATAAATGTGGCTAAAAATCATACATATAATTTAGAAGCTCTCTTGAAAATCATCCGTTTGTAGTAGTAAATCCTTTTTAACCTTTCAATGTTTGTCCAACATGGATATAGACGGCATTTGGTTGTCAAAACTTTAGGGTTTTGAAGAAAATTGTTACAAAACTTATATAAATCATTTCCCTCTCCCGCTGGGAGAAGGAATAATGAACTATTCAACTCTTCAACCATTCAACTCTTCAACTAAAATACGCCAAGCTTGTAGTCCTGGCCAATCAACCCAATATATTTACCCCCATTTACCCCCCCCTACTACACCGCTCCTCCGGCGAGTTGGGCAAGTTCAATAAGAGAATTTACTGTTTCAGTATAATCTATTTTGTCGGTTGTTGATTGTTTCAAAAATCTGTTAATATTATCCATTAGGGCTATAGCCTTGTCACAGACAGGGTCAGAACCGGATACATAAGCTCCGATATTGATTAAATCTTCATTCTTTGCGTGCACTGCTAAAAGGTTTCTTATCGTGCCTGCGGCATTACGGTGTTCTTTTGTAGTTACATCACCCATAACCCTGCTCAAGGACTGCAATACGTCGACTGCAGGATAGTGGTTTTTGTGTGCCAAAGCTCTGGACAGCATAATGTGACCGTCAAGAATACTTCTTGCAGTATCGGAGATTGGTTCGTTGAAATCGTCACCTTCTACGAGTACGGTATAAAGTCCTGTAATTGTTCCGTATTCATTGGTTCCGGCTCGTTCCATAAGTTTTGGCATCAGTGCAAATACAGACGGTGTGTAACCTCTTGTTGCGGGTGGCTCGCCGATTGCAAGTCCGACTTCTCTTTGCGCCATTGCAATACGGGTTACGGAATCAAGCAAAAACAGAACGTCCATTCCTTTATCACGGAAATATTCAGCGATAGAAGTTGCGACAAATGCAGCTTTTATTTTAACCAAAGAAGGTTGTTCAGATGTAGCAGCTACAACGATTGAGCGTTTCATACCTTCCGGCCCTAAGATTTCTTCAATAAATTCTTTAACCTCACGACCACGCTCCCCGATAAGTGCTATAACGTTAAGGTCTGCAGAAGTATTTTTCGCCATCATACCGAGAGTTGTACTTTTACCGACACCTGAGCCTGCAAAAATACCCATTCTCTGACCTTTTCCGACGGTTGCAAATCCGTCTACGGATTTTATACCGAGTGACAGAGGTTCTGAAATTCTTTTTCTTTTTAGCGGATTAATAGCATCTGCTTGAGTTGAGCGATATTCTGAAAACCTGATTTCACCAAGTGTATCAATTGGTCTTCCCAAACCGTCGAGAACCCTGCCGATTAGTTGGTTTCCCACTCCAATTTTCATTGCGCTGCCTGTGTTTATAACCAGTGCACCGGGGCGAATTCCGTCCGGAGAAGCAAGTGGCATAAGAAGAATTTTGTCTTTTTTGAAACCTACGACTTCTGCCATAGTAGGTTTATCGCCAAAATCGTTGTAAATGTAACACAAATCTCCAATGGAGGATTTTGGTCCGTCAGATTCAATTGTCAGACCAATAATCTCGGTAATTTTACCGATTTGTTTAATAGTTTCGGTATTTTTTATAATATCGAGATATTTATCCTTATTCCAACTCATCATTAGCACCTGTAAGCATTTGTTCAGCTATTTCGGTAATCTGGGAAGAAACCCTTGAATCCAGTCTTGTATTAAGTGTTTCTACAATAACTCCATCAGGTGAAACAGAGTTGTCTTCAAGAATTTTGATTGACTGAAGTTTTGGAACTTCGTTTTTAAAATCTTCGCAAAGCTCGCTGATATTATTGACCAGTTTTGGATTCACAATAATTGTGATGTTTTCTTTGTCATTAAGCTCTTTTATCGCATCAAGAGTGATTCTGTGCAAGACTTCTGAATCAAATTTGATATGACAAACCTTATCTGCTATAGCGGAAACCAGTTCTACGATATCAAGGGTTGCGGAATCAATAATATTTTTTTTCAAATCAAAAGAGCTGGAAGAAAGAGTTTCCAATGAATGCAACGCTTCTACGGCATCATTTCTAAACTTTTCAAGTCCGTCTTCTTGACCTTTGGAGAAACCTTCTTGATAAGCTTGTTGTTTAATTGTTTCGTATTCCTGTTCAGCTTTATTTTGGGCATTGTCAATAATTCTTGCTGCCTCGTCGTTGGCATTTTGCAAAATTGTTTGAGACTTATTCTCCGCTCCGTCGATAATTCTCTGTGCTTTTTGGTCTGTTTCTTCGATTATTTTTTGGACTTTTGCCTGAGACAGAGTAACATTGGACTGCTCAATAGGCAGCACATAGTTATTACCTATTTGAATATCATTACTTTTAATTCTGTTACTCAATTAATTCATCCTC
>CAKVMU010000208.1 GCA_934773085.1 uncultured Candidatus Melainabacteria bacterium | reverse complement strand
CTGTAAAAAGCATCCTTAGGAGAGGTTAAATCGTCCATATTTATTGCTGCGCACACATTCATCTGAACAAAAGATACCAATAACGCACCTGTAAGAAGTTTTTTTATCATTTCTTCTTCCCTTTCTTTTGTTCCTTGTCATCAGCAGAACTTGAATCCTTATACAAGATTGAATCAAAGTCATACTGGTACATTTCAAGGGAATCGACAGCTTTCTTACCTGCCAAGCGCTGCAACTGTATATGATATTTCTTCGCAGATTGTTCCAAATTGTACTCCTGAAGCCTCATCGCATCATACAATGACGACGAAATCGAAATTTCTAACACATCGGACGTTTTCACAGCATTGGAATAATTACGGCTATACAGCAACATCTTGGAACGAGTTGTCTTTAGCTGCATCAAAGTGTTCTTGTAGTTGTAATAAGAACTTATTAACGTATCCTGCAAATCCTCTACCATGCCGGCTAATTCAATCAATTCAGTATCAGTAAGCGGAGTTTCTTGCGGGATATTTTTTCTGTTAATCAATCCTTGAGCCAATCTTCCGGCTGAGAAAGCCGATGTCTGAATCGCCGGATTTACTCCCATCAATGACGGCACAAATGATGCACCAGATACAATTGCTGAAAGCGTTTTCGCCATCAAAGAGGAATGAATTCTCCTCTGAGATTCCGGCGTCGCTAATTTTTTCAGTGCAAACTCTATCACCTGATTATTCTCAACAGTTCCCTGCCAAAGTTTTTCCAAATCTTTTAAATCGTGTTCTTTCTGGTCATCAATAATATTCGCCAAAGTCTCCGAATCTGCAACCAACAACGACCCTTTTATCTCAGAAGTCTTTGCTCCGGTTTGTAGCTGAGGCTTTTCTACCGACGACTTATCCAGTGTCACAACGTCTGACTGCGCAGAAAATGCAGTCTGCGTCATCAACATCAATAAAACTATACTCCCCAAAAACTTCTTCATACTATACTTATACTCTAAAAAAGTAAAAAAGACAAAGGGGGAAGATAATTCCTCCCTCTTTGTTTAATATCAACTATTTTACATAAAAATTCGCATTTACATTTGCGTAAATCTTAACAACACCGTTAGAAATAGTAGTTCCTCTTCCGGCTGATGTTTCAGCTGCTGCATCCGCTACCATGTTTTTTGCAAGATACAATCTTGGCGGATTATATTCGTTTGTATTACAACTTGTTGAGATGCTATTAATACCGACAACAGAAGATGACATCGCCTTAGCTACCACATCTGCTCTGCTTTTTGCCTTTTGAGAAGCTATTGTAATCAAATCATTGCATTGTGATTCGTAGTTAGAAACAGAGAATGACAAATTATCCACATTAGTTGCACCGGCTGCGATTGCATTATCAATCATTTTGCCGACTTTATCAATAGATTTTGTATGAACTATAACCCTGTTTGAAACTTCGTACTTATCCAAGTTTCTTTTTGAACCTGAATATGAATAAACCGGTGATGCACTAAAGTCAGAAGTCTTTATGTAGTCGCCATTTGAAGTGTTTATCATAGATTTCAATTCCGCAAACACCTTATCTGAAATTTCTTTGTTTGCTAAAGTTGCCTTTTGCATTGATTTTGTGTCAAAAGTTTGTACAGCAAAAGAGATTTCCGCCACATCCGGAGCCACTTCTGTATTTGCTGATGTATTTACTGAAATTGTACCTTTATCACTTGAAGTAGATGTTGAAACAGCTTGTGTTGAAAGGTTTGCGCAACCTGCAAACAAACTAAGTACAGTAATTGCAATTAAAGTCCTTTTCATTAAAAATCCTCCTTTATTTCTACATACTATTAACTAACGATATCGAAACAAAATTTGTTCATTTTTAATAAACTTTTCCGACAGGAATATACTCAAACCCTTTATTATTAAGGTTCAAACCTCTATATTGATTTCTACCGTCAAATATAATCGGAGTTTTCAACAGTGATTTAATTTTCGCAAAATCCGGACGTCTAAACTCGTTCCACTCTGTAAGCAAAAGAAGCGCATCAGCGCCTTTTAGTGCGTTGTAAGAAGATTCTGCATACACGATTCTGTCTCCAAAATGCAATTTAGCATTTTCAAAAGCTTTCGGATCATATGCAACAACCTTAGCTCCTCGTCTCAGCAACTCGTTAATTATCGTAATAGACGGAGCTTCACGCATATCATTTGTTTTCGGTTTAAACGACAAGCCCCAAACCGCAAAACTTCTTCCGTTCAAATCAGTTCCAAATCGGCTCAAAACTTTCTCAACAAACAACATTCTTTGCCTTTTGTTCACTTCATCAGTTGCTCGCAAGAGTAAACTTTCATAGCTATGTTCATTTGAGGTTCGGATTAAAGCTTTAACATCCTTCGGGAAACAGCTTCCGCCATAACCAATCCCTGGGAATAAGAATTGTGAACCAATTCTTTTGTCCGAACACATTCCTTTTCGTACCATTTCTGCATCTGCACCGACTTTTTCGCAAATATTAGCAATTTCATTTGCAAAAGAAACTTTCATCGCCAAGAACGAATTTGCCGCATACTTAGTCATTTCCGCAGATTTAACATCCATGAGAATCACAGGATTCCCCGTTCTCAAAAATGGAGCATAGAGTTCTTTCATTATATTGGTTGCTCGCTCTGAATCTGAGCCAATTACAACTCTGTCCGGCTTCAAAAAGTCCTCAACCGCCGCCCCCTGTTTTAAAAATTCAGGATTTGAAACAACTTCAAACTCGCAATCTGACAGAGATTTAATAAGTTCAGTAATTTTTTGAGCCGTTCCGACCGGAACAGTTGACTTATCCACAATGACTTTGTAACCGTTTAGTGAATTTCCGATTTCTTTTGCTACATCAAAAACGGCGGAAAGTTCAGCAGAGCCGTCCTCCAATTGAGGAGTTCCAACAGCAATAAAGCAAATTGAAGATGCTTTTACAGCATTTTCAACACTTTGCACAAAGGAGAGTCGCTGTTCATCTACATTTGACCTTATGAGTTCTTCCAAACCAGGTTCATATATTGGCACAACACCTTTTTTTAGAGCCTCGATTTTCTTCTCGTCTTTATCTACGCAAATCACGTTATTGCCC
>CAKVMU010000207.1 GCA_934773085.1 uncultured Candidatus Melainabacteria bacterium | reverse complement strand
CTTAAAGACGGTGATGTAATTCTTGCACACGATGTAAGCGGCTTGACAAAAGATACAACAAAAGGTGCCGGCAAAGCTGACTCAACAATTACAAAGTCTGACAATGGTTCTCACCCTAAAACAATTGTAATTCACGACAGAAAAGACATCACATACACTTACAAAGAAACTGCTGATGGTGAATATATCTACACAAGCGATCAAGACAAGCAAGATTATGTACTTCAAAAAGGTGCAGATGGCAAATTCTACTTGATGCAATATGAATACCATAAAGGATATGGTGAAAGAGACTGGTCATAATTATTACAACTTAATAAAAACATATTTTGAATCTTCCGGAGTTTCTTCTTCGGAAGATTTTTTTATGTCTGTAGAAACATTCAACAAAAAATCCCCCAAGCTTACACCAGGATTTGTTATATAAAAGTTATTCTTTTGAGGTTTAATTATCTCTGCCGACGATAATAATTTTGTGACTAATTGTTCGTTGGTTAATTCTGCTAACACTGATTCATACTCCAATACAGTAGCCACAGTCTAACATTAACAAGATTTCAATGCAAGATATTCCCAACTAAAGTTATAGAAAAATCTAACTATTTTACAATTTTAAAATTAAGATAAATCATTTAACATAATAGTGTAAAGGTGCAAGAGAAAAAATATCTCAAAAACACCGCCCCAATAAGCTTTCGACAAGTTGTCGCAAGCTTAGTAAGAGTAAAATCAATTACATACAATTGAATAATCATGGAAGAAAGCTAAAAAAAGGAGATTAATTATGGCTTCAATTACAATTAACACCAACCTTGCGTCATTGACAGCGCAAAGAAACTTGTCACAAGCAACCTCTGGTATGAACACCGCTATGGAAAGATTATCAACAGGTTATAAAATCAACTCAGGTAAAGATGATGCTGCAGGTTCAGCTGTATCAACAATCATGGAAGCACAGATTTCCGGTTATGATGTTGCAGAATCTAACGCTACAATGGGTCTTTCATTGTTAGACACAGCAGAAGGCGTTCTTGATATCGTTGGAGATTACTTACAACGTATCAGAGATTTGACCGAACAAGCTGCCAACGGTACTTACGGTACTCAATCAATGAGAGCTATAAAAACAGAAGTTCAACAAAGAATGGAAGAAATTAACCGTCTTTGTACAGTTATCGACTTTAACGGTATTCAATTATTAGACGGTTCAAGTATTGCCGCTACATCTAAAAACGGTGTAAACTTGCAAGTTAGTAACAATTCCGGAAAGAATAACATCATCAACTTGAAATATACAATCTTTGAAGCAGCTACAATTACTGCATTATTCAAAACTAACAACGCTAACCAAGCAGGTGATGCTTGGTATACGAGAGCTTCTAACAAAGAAGAAACAAAAGCTCTTGAAGCAAGAATCACCGGTCAAGCAACAAAATCAAGTGACGGCAGAACATATGATTACAAAGAATATACCCCAATTAAGGATATGGAATACGATTGGCAAGATATCAGACAAGCAAGCAAAAACATCAACTGTTTAACAGCTATATGTGATGCAGTTTACACAGATGATGCTACCGCAAGAGAATTCTTGCAATTCGTTGATGATGCTATCGAAAACGTATCTGAAAGAACCGCACTTATCGGTGCTTACATGAACCGTGTTGAATCAGCTGTTGATGCAATTAGTGTACAAAAGGAGAATATCGTATCAGCTAACTCTTCAATCAAGGATGCTGACGTAGCAACTGAATCTTCAAACTACATTAAGTATCAGATTCTTCAACAATCATCTGCTACATTGCTATCAACTGCAAACCAAATTCCTAGTATAGCATTGAACTTACTATAATAAAGTTTTGGTCTATGTAATTGAAGCCCCCGCTTGTCGGGGGCTTCTTTTTATCCTCTTAATTTATACATTACTAACGCTGCTGATACACTCAAATTTAACGACTCTACATTTTTATTCATCTCGATAGTCAAATTCTTTGTTGCATAATGTTTCAATTCATCACTCAGCCCATCAGCTTCAGAGCCAAACATCACCAAAGTCTTGTCTTTTGGAATATAATCTTCCAAAGATACCACATCTTTGCCTGCCGGCAAAGTTGCGATTCGCTCAAAGTCAGCAAACAAGCTTTCTAATTCCTCAGAATCCTTAACATGAACAACAGGAATTTTCCACAAATTGCCAACCGCAGAACGTACGCATTTTGGATTATACAAGTCGACTGTTTCACCATACAAAACAATTCCGTTTATACCAAATGCAGTTGCTGTTCTTAATATTGTACCTAAATTACCGGCATCTTTAATTCCTTCGAGCAATACTACACGTTTCATACCGGCATACTTCTTTTTGTCAAACACAGGTTTGCGTACCACAGCAACAACCTTTGGAGGCGTTTTTGCATCAGATATTTTCGATAGAACAGGTTCCGTTACTTCTATTCTTTGCGGATACTCGTCAAATCCTGAAATCGAGAATATATGAACAACTTCGAGATTAGAATTCAAGGCTTCTTCTACACCCTTTGTCCCTTCAAGAAGAAATAATCCTGTCTCATCCCTACCTTTACCCCTTAGGAGTTTTGCAGTTTCTTTAACTAAGTCATTTTGTACGCTTGTTATTTTCATAAAATTTCAAATTCCTTAAGCCATTCTTGTTCTTGTTCAGAAAGCATTTTATAATCAATTAATTTACCTTCATATCCCATTTTTACAAAAGAACAAATCTTACTGTTCTTCATATAGCACGAATTCTCAAGCCTTACTCCAAAGTAGTGCGGATTATACAACCCCGGCTCAATTGTAAAACACATATTATTCTGCAATTCAGTATGAGCAATCTCTGATTGATTCAATGCCGGAGGTGCTTCGTGAACATTGATTCCGATACCGTGTCCCAAACCGTGTCCAAATGTAAATCCATCCAACTTGTCATCCAAAATAGTATGCGCTAATTTATCTAATTCAAACCCTGTTGTACCTTCGTTACAAGGATCATGAAACGCATTTAAAAACGCTTTTAACACCGTCGTATAAACAGTTTTTTGCAAATCTGATGGGTTACCTTTTACAAAATCTCTTGTTATATCAGTT
>CAKVMU010000206.1 GCA_934773085.1 uncultured Candidatus Melainabacteria bacterium | reverse complement strand
CCTTGGAACAGTCCGGTGAAAGCTCCTAATAGTAATGCATTTAGCATTCTTTTCTGTCTTATGGTTAGTCCATACGAGAAGGACACAGCGCAAGCATCCACTGACAATGCTACGGCTAATAAAAAGATTTCCCAATAAGACATTTTTACCTCTTAAAATACATCGGTTTTAATAGGGTTCTTGAACTTTGTAATATTGCTTTGGAACAGAAGTTTAACCGTGCCTACAGGACCGTTTCTGTGTTTTGCCAGAATAATCTCAGCTTCGCCCTTGTTTGCAGCTTTTTCAGACATTTCTTCTTCGTCATTAGCGTTCTTGTAGTACTCATCACGGTATATAAACATAACAATATCTGCGTCTTGTTCGATAGACCCAGATTCTCTCAAGTCTGATAACATAGGACGTTTGTCTGTTCTACTTTCAACAGCACGTGATAACTGTGAAAGTGCAATAATTGGTACATTCAGTTCTTTTGCAAGAATCTTTAGACCTCTTGAGATACTCGAAATCTGTTGCATACGGTCTTCTCTTCCGGTACCTTCAATTAATTGAAGGTAGTCGATTACGATTAGTCCCAAATTCTTTTCAGCCATTGCCAAACGTCTGCATTTAGCTCTCAAATCTGTGATTGTAACTCCGGCTGTATCATCAATGTAGATAGGAGCCTGTGAAAAACTATCCATTGCAACTGCCAACTTTTCCCAGTCTTTCGCTTGCATATTACCGGTTTTAAGTCTTTGGGTATCAACTTCTGCTTCAGCACAAAGAAGTCTTTGTACAAGCTGTTCCTTTGACATTTCTAATGAGAATATCGCAACAGGTACATTTGCTTTCAGCGCAACATTTTCAGCAATGTTTAGTGCAAATGAAGTTTTTCCCATTGCCGGTCTTGCCGCTAATATTATTAAGTCAGATTTTTGTAATCCGTTTGTAATGGTATCTAGATCATAAAATGCGGTCGGAGTACCAGTCAATTTATCTTTATTATTATAACGTTCTTCAATTTGAGCGTAAGTATCGTAGACCAAATCCTTAATTGGCAATAGTGATTTTGAAGCTTTTTGTGAAGCTATGTCAAAAATCAATTTTTCCGCAACTTCCAATGATTCTTCAATCGGATTAAGGTCATAACCGGAGTTTACGATTTCTGAACCGGCATTGATAAGAGAACGCTTAATTGCTTTTTCCTGAACGATTCTGGCATAATACTCGACGTTTGTTGTTGTAATTGTTTTGTAACTCAAGTCATTGATAAACGCACGACCGCCAACAAGTTCCAGCTTTTGGTTCATATTCAAAACATCAGAAACGGATACGATATCAATTTTGTCTTCTCCGTTGTAAAGCTGTAGCATAGCCTCATAGACATATCGATGCGCAGGCTTGTAAAAAGATTCCGGTCTGAGTTGCTCAACAACTCTGTTCATACAGGTTGGGCTGACCAAAATTGCACCAAGAATCGCCTCTTCTGCATCAATATTCTGTGGCATTAACTGTGATAAATCTGAATTTGTATTCTTTTTCTGTTTTGGTGTGAACGATGTTGACATAGGTATATTGTGACAGTAACATTATTTGCTTTCAAGTGGTTATTAAAAATAGTTAACAAAAAAAGCGGTATACAAAATTGCACACCGCTTTCGAATTATTGTAATCAGATTTTAGAACATCAGTCTGAATAGTAAGAATCTCTTATTCAATTTTTCTGAGAATTTTTTGAGGTTAGAAACTGTTTCAGAAGTATCGTCAACGATTTGTTTAAGATTTTCTTTGTCTCCGCTTTTTCCGTTCAGCGTTTCTAATGCTGCAGAAGCTTCGCACATAGTTGAATTCAAATTATCTATTGATTGAACAACTTTTGTTTTTAGTTTTTCATCTTTTGTCATTTGGTTGACAGAAGTTGAAATTTCGTTAAGGTTTTTCATTACGCTGTTCAAATCTTCTGCGAATTCCTCGGCATCAACTGCACCAATTATTGGTGAAAGTTGTTTTGAAAGATTTGATATAGCTTCTGCTGTTTCGTACATAGTAGGTTTGAATTTTTCGTCTGCGACAATTCCGTTGATGTTAGTTGCAAGTTTGTTGAAGTTGTTTGTTGCATCCGTCATCATCCATACCATAGCATCAATGTCGTTTTTGGATGTGTCAATAAGTTTTTCAGCTTTCTCAAGTGTTGTTGTAGCTTGAGCCGTAAGCGTTTTAAAGTTAGCAACTGATTGTGTCAAATCTGCTATCATCTTATCGTTAAGCATTTCATTTATAATACGGTTAGTTTCGGTTAGAGATTCAGCTGCTTTGTATTGCAAATCCATAAAGTCAGCAATTCTCATCGGCTCAACAATTGTGTAAGGTGATGTTTGATTTGGGTAAGGCAACGGAGTGTTATCGATAGGTTCGATTCTCAACTTTTTAACTCCGTCTGAGGTAACGATTTTACCCTTCATGAACTCCGGAAGAATCAACCCCGGAAGGTTTACAAAATAATCCACTTTGTATGCATAGTTTGTCTTAATAGAATCTCTTATTTCATCCGGAACGAGCTTTGAGGTCATAATCTGAGATTTTTTAACTTTACCTACGTCGTAATACTTTTCATCAAGCTTGATTTCAACATTAGAGTCTGTCACAAGCATTTCGTTGCCTATAACTGGGATGTAAACAGAACGAATACGAGGAGGGGTTATTTCCAAGAATTGTTCTCCAATCAAACCGGATTGTTGTATAGAAAGCATAGATGCCTTAGGAATTGTGATTCCCGGCTCCGTGATTACAAATCTCATTTTTACATAGCTTGATTCGTTTTCAACGACAGGGATAATTTCTTCGACTTGTCCGACTCTCAACCCCATCATTTGCACGCCGGAACCTGGTCTGATTCCGTTAACATCCTTAAACTGTACTTCAATTCTTTCTGCGGAAGAGAAAGAACGTCCCTTTACCCATAAAACGGTAAATAGGAATATTGTAAGGGCTACGATTGTTAATATGCCGACTTTGAATGATGGTGAAAGTTTCATTTATAAATAACCTCTTAATTATTAATCATTTGCATTGGTCCATCCAGTGATGCGTTGACAAATTGTCTTGTGTAATCCGTATTTTGCTCGCACAGGTCATGAGGAG
>CAKVMU010000205.1 GCA_934773085.1 uncultured Candidatus Melainabacteria bacterium | reverse complement strand
GTTGATGATAGATACAAAAGATTATTTTCACCAACTGATTTTGACCTTTTAATTTCAGATGAATCCCATAGATGTATTGGAGGTAATTCAAGAGCGGTATTTGAATATTTTATAGGCTATAAATTAGGTTTAACCGCTACTCCAAAAGATTATATTAAAAATGTCGATGTTAAAAAATTAAAATTTGAAGACCCAAAAGCATTAGAACGCAGAATTTTATTAGACACATATAAAACGTTTGGTTGTGATAGTGGACAACCAACTTTTAGGTACAGTTTGCTCGACGGTGTAAGAGATGGTTTTTTAATAAATCCTATAGTTTCTGATGCAAGAACTGATATTACAACAGAAATGCTTTCTGACAATGGCTATTCTGTAATGACATTTCAAGACGAAGAAGAAGTTGAAGAAAAAATGTTCAAGAAAGATTTTGAAAAGAAGTTTTTTTCTGAAAATACTAATATTCAATTCTGTAAAACATTACTTGAAAACGGCTTGAAAGATCCAATCTCCGGCGAATTTGGTAAAACAATAGTATTCTGTGTGAGCCAAAATCATTGTGCTAAAATTGTTCAAATTTTAAATAAAATGGCTCACGAGATTTGGGAAGGTAAATACAATTCTGATTTTGCACAACAAGTTACATCAATGATTCCCACAGCTCAGGAAATGACGGAACGATTCGCCAATAATAATTTATCTGGTAATTCAAGATTTTTTGATGATTATAAGACAAGCAAAACAAGAATTTGTGTAACTGTTGGCATGATGACAACAGGTTATGATTGCCAAGATGTTTTAAACTTGGCTCTTATGCGACCAATATTTTCACCAACTGATTTTGTTCAAATCAAAGGTCGTGGAACACGTAAATACACATTTAAGTATCCAACAACAAAACCAACTAACTTGGTTGAAAAAGAAAACTTTAAACTTTTTGATTTTTTTGCCAATTGTGAATATTTTGAGAATGATTTTAATTACGATGAAGAATTAAAATTGCCACGTGAAAATGGTTCTAACGGTGGTGGAGGTCCACAGCCCCCTATTGAAACTATCGAAATTTTTGATCCTGATAAATTAGCAGAGTTAAAAGAAACCAAAGTTGGTCTTGATGGAATGAAAGTTGATAGAGAGTTATTCCAACAATTTAAAGATACTGTTGTAAATGATGAAGAGATTAGAAAAGCTGCTGAAAATGAAGACTGGGATAGAGCTGAGGTTTTAACTATTGAAAAATATGAAAACAAACCAAATCTATTCGCAACATTAGAAAAACTAAAACAAGCAGAACAACTTGATAGACGATTGTCTTGGAAAGAGGTCTTGCAAAGGGCTTTTGGTTTAATTCCAAGATTTAAAAATCAAAATGAATTATTGGAAGATGAATGTGATAAATATATTTCAATCTACAAACCTGAATCTGAATATGTTCCATACATTAAAAACTTTATAAAAGCCTATGTAACAAGTGGCGAATTCAGAAACATTATTGATATGAAAAAATATCAAGAACTTAATTTCTATGCAGGTTTTACAATGGAAGATTACAAAAATCTAAATGGCTACAGAGAAACTCTGCCAGAATATATTAAAGACAATATTGCATTAAATAAATTTATGTAAAAAGAGAGAATTATGTTAACAAAAGATATTAAAAAAACTATTGATAACGCAAGAGATGTTTTGGTTGGAAAAATTCCTAATCCACAGGCTCAAATAGAACAAATCACGATTGCTATGATTTATAAATTCATGGATGATATGGATATTGAAACTGTTGAATTAGGTGGCAATAGAGAATTTTTTATAGAAGAGTTGTCTGAATATGCATGGTCTAAAGTAATGTCTCCTCAATTAGGTAATGAAGCGAGAATGAATCTCTATACAGAAGCTTTAGACAAACTGCAATTATCTAATAGAATTCCGAAGCTTTTTAGGGATATCTTTAAGGGCGCTTATTTACCTTTTCGTGATGGTCAAACATTAACATTATTTTTAAAAGAGATAAATGACTTATCGTATAGCAATAGTGAAAATTTAGGTAATGGTTTTGAATATTTGCTTTCTATTATGGGGTCGCAAGGTGATGCAGGACAGTTTAGAACTCCACGACACATTATTGATTTTATTGTAGATATTGTTAAACCAACTAAAACTGATACAATTCTTGATCCTGCTTGTGGAACTGCGGGTTTTTTAATCTCTGCATATAAATTTATTCAAAAAACAGCAGAAGATACAAAACAACCATTAACGCCTAAAGAAAGAACCACATTAACAGAAAATATTCAAGGTTATGATATTTCACCGGATATGGTAAAACTTGCACTTGTGAATATGTATTTGCATAAATTCAAAAAACCTAAAATTTATGAATATGATACGCTAACTCAAGATACAAGATGGGATAACTATTTTGATTGTATTTTAGCAAATCCCCCATTTATGACTCCAAAAGGAGGTATTCAACCGCATAATAAATTTGGGGTAAAAGCAAATCGAAGTGAAGTTCTTTTTGTTGATTATATTATGGAACATCTTAACTCAACAGGCAGAGCCGGTGTGATTGTGCCGGAAGGAATAGTTTTTCAAAGTGCAAATGCTTATAAGGAACTCCGAAAAAAACTTGTTGACGAAAATTATTTGTATGCTGTTGTTAGTTTACCGAGCGGAATATTCCAACCATATTCAGGTGTAAAAACCTCAATTTTATTTATGGATAGGCAACTTGCTAAAAAATCTGATAAAGTTCTTTTTGTTGAAATTCAAAATGATGGATTTGATTTGGGAGCTCAACGTCGTCCAATAGATAAAAACGACTTACCAAAAGCATTAGAATTAATAAACCAATGGCAAAATGCAATAAATGCTCGACTTGAGTTTTCAACAGATTCAAAAATGGTAACGATTGTAGAAAAATCAAAACTTGCAGAGAATGAAGAATATAATTTAACTGCTTCAAGATACAAAGAAACTCAAAATTCTTCAAATTGTAAATGGGATATGGTAAAGTTGGGCGACATATTGGATTATGAGCAACCTACTAATTATATAGTAGAAAGTGTTGAATATGATGACTCTTATAAAACACCAGTTTTAACCGCAGGACAGAGTTTTATATTGGGCTATAC
>CAKVMU010000204.1 GCA_934773085.1 uncultured Candidatus Melainabacteria bacterium | reverse complement strand
ATCTAATATTAAACTCATCACAATCCTTTCTTCCCTTGTGGGAATAATTTTAACTATTTATCCTCACTGACAATAAACGTTGTAACCGGCAAAAAATAAGCACTGCTAATAGCAAGAGTACAGGTTACGACATCATCTTTTTTAACCGGAACCACCGTCAAGTGAGAATCTCCTTTTGTCTTAAGTGCAACATTGACTCCGTTTACAATAATATTTCCGCTGGCAGACGGCACCGGATTTATAAGCAAGTATCCGTTTGACGGAACTCGATGCGTTGATAATTGATTAACCACAACACACTTGCTCCATTCCGGAATCATTAGTGATTTTTCAACCAGAGTTTTTGTGTATTCTTCCTGTTTTGTCAAACCTTTCGACAAATCAGCCCCAAGTGTTTCAGCTGAAGCTTGAATTTCTTCGGATAAATCTCCCAATCTTGAGTTTATGGTCGCAATATTTGAAAGTATTGAAGATATACTTGTATTAATTGAACTTGCAGTTTCTGCAATCTTATCTTCCAAATACAAAAAGTTTTTGTTGAGAGTTTCCGAACTCGCCAAACTTCCGTATTCAATATCTGTTAATGCCATTATTTATAACCTCCTTCTATAATCACATCGTAAATCTTATCAATTTTTACCTGCATTGCATTCAATTGACCTTTCAAATCATTGTATTGCTCCTTTGTTGTATAAGTCTGAGAAATATCGCTCAAAATTTCTCTGTGCTTCATCTCTAACTTCTCCGGAGTGACAAAAAGGTTGTATTGAAATATCAGAGCAATGCATACAATTCCCATAGGTAAATACCTGTATACATACTTTTCCATAATTACAACGCCTTTATTTGCGATGCTAATAGTGCAGCTTGAGTAGCAACTCCCAGCAAATCAGAAAGCCCCATGTTTGAATTTGAAGTTTTTTGAGTTGTGGTTCCGTTTCCTTGACTTGTACTCAATGATTGCTTTTGAGTATCTGATAGCGCATTGTAACCGTTCAAATAGGAATATAGCAACGTTGTCAACATACTGGCGGTATTCTTTTGCGATTCCGCTAGCAAGTTATTTGCATAATCCGCTACAGAATTATTTACACTATTTGCCAAATTATTATACATATTTGTCGCTTGCGAAGAACGTATCATGTTCCGGTTTGACAATGGATTTACAATATCATTCTCTACAGCCTTTGCTGTATTGTTACCCAGAGTCTTTGTAAACGCATTCATTTTCGATTTGTTTGTTGTTGAATCCAAAGTCGGATTCAAATACTCATTCAAAAGTGAACCCATATTGTTGTTTACAAAATTATTTATCGTCTCATACGCTGAGCCGGGAACAAAATTTGTAACAGTGCCTTTATTGTTTGTATTACTTGTAAAATATGGATTTGACGTAGTTGTATTTCCGTAAACTGTTTTTGTTGTTGTTTTAGAAGATTGTTTTCCCATAATTTTTCCTTTCTGTTGTTATGCTTTCACTTTAATTTTTCCAAACTCTATATTATTAATGCAGAAACTTTGCCCATCTTCCCTTGTATAAAAACTCATTTGAAGAGTCTTAAAATACGCTGCCGGCAGCCTTTTTATAATATTAAGCTTCTCGTGCGGATAAAAATTCTTATCCCAAAAACCTTTATCAAAATACAACACATTCTTAAGAGTCTTAGATACGATATGACGAATCTTTGTGGTTAAAGAATTGTAATCCTTTGTATATTCAATATAAAAGTCGTTGCTGTAATACATATCCATCGCAATTTTTGGTGGATATGCAAGAATTTTTATGGAATTTTCAATCCCGAGATTCAATGGTGTACATTTGTAAAACGCATCAATGAATTCCCCATCGAAATCAGAGGAAACATACTCCTCATATATTTTCTTCCCTGCCGAATACAATTTTCCGCCAACAATTGCTATGCAGTTTATCCTTTGAGATTTACGTTTTACCCAACATTTTCTCAAATAGTCATAAATCATAATTGTGGAATAATTTTCATCTGTCGACGGCAATAAAAACCAAACTTCATTTCTGTCAGAAGTCACTACCGACAACATTCTTATATCACCAACTGAACCTGACGGAATAGAAAATAATTCATCCTGTATATCAATTGCAACATTATCACCAAGAGTTTTATCCCCGTTAACAACTTGCAAGAATGAAAAGACACCTTTTTTGGTATCATCATAAAAATACAGTTGAGTACCGTGAAAAACCAAAGAATTATATCCTGCACATCCCCCCGGAGAATCAAACGATTTACAAAAACCATTGTCATCCTGCTCTATCATGCAAGAAGAATTATTGTGAAACACCGCAAGTGAGCCCAAATACGGATAGATAGCCGTAATCTTTTTCACAAACTCAATATATCCGGCAGATGTCGTTAACTCCGCACTTGAAGTCGAAAAATCATAAATATTTTCTTGAGCCGAATACCACAAAATTTGATTATTAAAAACCCAAAGACGACCCGCAAATATCGAAATTCCCAAACCTTTGACATCACGACCGTCCATATCCTTGAGATTCATCATTTTAACCTCATCGGAATTTCCGTCACTGTCGTATTTTTCAAGTTCAATTGAAAGCATTTCCTCTGAATTTGAAAATATCCATAAATCTGACCAACCTTGAGAAGCATCTGTTGCTGATGATTTTCCGGTAATACTCAACCCATCTTTTTTCAGAATCAAAGTTTTCTCCTCTAAAGAAAACAAGTAAATTTTTCCCTCTTCCTTACTTTCCGTATGTACGAAAAAATAAGTTTTTGCCTTCTGGACGCTCTCAAAAATATTAATAACCTGCTCCCCCACAGGAATCAAATCACTTACTGCAATATTACCATTTGCAGTTCTTATCCCTACTCCGGAATTTATCTCCGTCGCAAATAATTCCACGTTCTGCATATCAGATGCCGTTATGACCGAACTGGAATATACTGACGAACTTCGATTAATTCCGGAAAAATTATTACAAATCAACGATGTTTGTTGCATAAATATTTTTCCTTTCATAAAAAAACAATTAAGATTTATTGCAAAATCGAGGAAAAGCTAAACTCAATGTTACAAATCTTAATATTCGAAGCCTTTTTTAGCAATTTTTTTATCTTTCTATACTTTATATATAC
>CAKVMU010000203.1 GCA_934773085.1 uncultured Candidatus Melainabacteria bacterium | reverse complement strand
GTCCCATATTGCCTTCTTGAATCAAATCCAGAAAAGAAAGCCCTCTTCCTACATATTTTTTTGCAATACTTACAACCAATCGCAAGTTAGCATTGATAAGCACTTTACGTGCAATTTCACTTTGAGTTTCATAGATTTTTTTGGCAACTTCCAACTCTTCTTGTGCTGAAAGAAGCGGAATTTTACCTATTTGTTGAAGATAAATTCTTACTGAATCATCCGAATTGACAGAATTCAAACTCTCTTGAGTCTTCGGTTCCTCAATCGAAATATTATCCTCATCATCAAGATTATCGACAGGTTCAATGCTGTTAAAATCAACACCTTCGTCAGAAATGTCATCAACCATAATATTCAATTTTTCTTTGTGTTTAACCATTTCAGCCCCTTTTCCCTGCTTCTTTTTGTAACTTTTGTTTAACGCTCTCAAATAATATTATAGCAGCAGCATTAGAAACATTTAAAGAATTAAAATTTGTTAACATCGGAATTTTTACCCTAAAGTCAGAAAGTTTTAATAATGACTTTGATATTCCCGAATGCTCAGCCCCCATTATCAGTGCGAAATTCATATCTGTGTAATCAATATCATAGTAATTATCATCCGCATGATGATCAGAAGCAATTACCCAGTAGTTGCTTTCTTTTAATTTTTGCACCGCATTCACAATACTGTTAACCTTGATTATGGAAATACGATTTACGGCTCCGGCACTGGTTTTCTCAACTGTTGAATTGACAAGCACACCTCTTCTTGACGGCAAAATTATACCGTCTGCTCCGGCACAAACCGCCGAACGTATGATAGCGCCTAGGTTATGCGAATCCTCTATTCCGTCTAAAATTACAACAGAAGAAAGTTTACCGGAATTACGTTCAATAAAATCGTCTAATTCAACATAATGAATAGGCGCAACCTGCGCAATAACGCCTTGGTGTCGTGCTTCTTGCGCTATTTGATTAAGTTTTTCTTTTCCTACAAATTGAAAAACAATCCCATTACGCTTTGCAAGCTCTTTTATTTTTTCAATTTTTTCATCCGCTCTGGACGTATTTGAAATTAGAATTCGGTTAAACTCTCTGTTTTCGGACTCCAAAGCCTCAATAACAGCATTCTTGCCATAAATAAAAGATTCTTCGTTCATTATGATACCTTCAACATTCTTTCTATACATGTTTTGCTTTTTTGTCTTACATCTTCTTCCAAGGTTATTTCATTTACTTCGTTTTCAAGAGTATTCAAAATTTCTTCCAATGTAGTCAATTTCATACTTTCACACAACATGTTATCTGAAATCAGTATAAATTCTTTTTGCGGATAATCACGTTTTAACCTGTCAACAACACCCTTTTCCGTTACTATTACAAACTGGTTCTCAGAACTTTGTTTTACATAGTTAATTATACCACTCGTACTTCCGACATAATCACCCATTGCGCTAACTTCCGGTTTGCATTCCGGATGTATCAAAATTTTTGCGTTCGGATACTGTCTTCTCATATTTGCAACCATTTCTGTGGTTACATTGTTATGAACAGGACAGTTTCCGTCATAAGCAATAACCTCAACTCCGGAAACTTGAGATTCAGCCCATTTACCAAGATTAGCATCCGGAACAAATAATACCTGCGGAGCATTTAAGCTTTTTATAATTTTCAAAACATTTGAACTTGTGCAACAAATATCACACTCTGACTTAACTTCAGCCGTAGAATTTATATAGCACACAACCGGAATATTTGGGTACTTTTGTTTGAAATTCAAAATTTGCGAATAATTAATCATATCTGCCATCAAACATCCGGCATTCAGATTCGGCAACAAAACTTTCTTTTTTGGTGAAATAATTTTGGCTGTTTGCGCCATAAAATAAACTCCGGCAAAAACTATGATATCAGCGTCCGTTTTCTCAGCCATTTGACTAAGATACAAAGAATCTCCGACATAGTCCGCAACCGTGTCTATTTCTATATTTTGGTAACTGTGTGCCAATATTATGGCATTTTTTTCTTTTTTAAGCTGTTTAATTCTCTCTATCGTGTTGTTCATCTATTTAACCTGTATACAAATTTTAGGTTTTATTGTACAATAAAAAAAAATAGGAAGAAACAGGCATGGCATTTAATTTTAAGAAAAACGCAGTAGTCGGGGTTTCCGTTACTCCGGAAGTTGGATTAGAAGTTGCGCAAGTAGATTTTGTATCAAAAACGGTACAAAAATATGGATATAGACAATTAAACTACGATAACAATCGTAAAGAAATTGCGGATATGGACATTTTCAAGGAAACATTACAAGATTTGTTCCTTGAGTTAGATATTTCTAAGGGTGCGGATGTTGCACTAACACTTCCTGCTGCAGCGTTTAAGGTAAATGATTATCCTGCTTCATTGAACGAAGAACAAATTTCTAACGTTATTGAAGAAGAATTAACAGAAAATCCTATTTTCAAGGAAACTGAACCTTGTATAAGTGCGGTAAAGCTTCCGAATTCCACAATTCAGTTCAACAAGATTGCGTATACAGCAGAGCCTAAAGTTCAGCTTATTGAAATTGCGATGCAAATCAAGGAATTAGGTTACAATCTTGTAAATATAGATACTTCCGTAAACTCCACCCTCAATGCGTTGATATACAGAGAAAGAGTAGACGTTAGCCCTAATACATCTTGGGTTATGTTACTGATTGAAAATAATGTTTGCAGAATTATTCCTATGCAGGGACGTAACTACGTTGATTATTTTGAAGAAAAGGTAGGAATCGGAGAAGTTCTTGGAGATGCAGAAAACTATGCAACAGTTGTAGCAGCCGTTAATCCGATAATCAAAAATTTACCTTCACAATACTTGTATGTAGTATCCAAAACAAACGTTATCAGCGCAGAAGCTTTGGCGGGTAAACTTATCTATAACGGACAGATAATACACCATGAAGCAAACTGTTTCGCAAAAGAATCTTTCTTAGAAGTTTCACCTATGCTCGATGAAAGTATCGGCAAAATGATTTCTTTGGATGCCATTGGGTCAGCTATCAACAGAGATTTTGCTCCATTTACAAATGCCTATTTCAACCTGTTCAATGCATCCTTAGGTGATATCTACATTCTGAATCAACCTCCGGTATTGAAGTTCGGCTCATTAACATA
>CAKVMU010000202.1 GCA_934773085.1 uncultured Candidatus Melainabacteria bacterium | reverse complement strand
GAATGATGCTTTGATTTTTGCTTTTAATTCGCTTGGAAGAGCCTTGCCAAGTAATGCAACTTTATCCTCTTTTGACATATTAGGAAGAAGTTCCGCTAATTTGTCACCATAAGCTTTTTTATCTGCATCTGACAACTTGTCATATCCGCCTTCAGGAAGTGCTTTTTCAAGTTCTTCTGCTGTAGTTGCTTTGTTAATGTTTTCTGCAGTTTTGCCTACCTCAGCACCATCTGGGTCATTTGCATCTTTAGCAGCGCCCTCTGAACCTTTTGCACCTTTTGCAGCGTCATCACCGTCAGCAGTTCCAGTTTTATCAACTTTGCCGTCACCATCAGCTTTTTCAGCTTCACCTAAACCTGCGGCTTTTGCTGCTTCAGGATTTGCTTTAACAAGTTTTTCAAACTCAGCTTTTAACAAATCAATATCTTCTTTGTTTTCAGCGTCATTAATATTATCTTTGTTAGTCAATTTTCCGATTTGTTCATTAAGTGCTTTTATTTCTTCCGCAGTAACAGGTTCTTTTTTATTCAACAATGCCTGCAATTGTGTTCTTGCTTCAATAATAGGTTTATATTCAGAATCTGTTTTTTCTACTGTTTTTGTATCTGTTTTGTTGCTTGATGAAGAATTTGTGCTGCTTGTATTAGTACCGCTCAACCAGTTGCCGCCGCCAAATCCGCCGACATTACCGAAGTTCATTCCGCCAAACATGTTGCCGAAACCGCCAAAGTTACCCATACCAAGCCAGCCGCCGAGTGTATTTAGTCCGCCCATTAACCAGCTGCCAAGATTGTAGCCGATACCCATGCCGAGTCCGCCCCAGAAACCTGTTCCGTGACCGCCACAGCAGTTGTTTGATGCTCCATAGTTAAAGTTGAAGATTGTTGTATCACCGTGTGCACGATTGTATCTTTTGAATGAACTGTCATTATAGAAACATCTGTCACCGTAATTTGCTCTAACATATCCGTAGCCCATAGCTCGTACCTCATCTTATTACATCTTATATATATATTAAGTATATAGATTTTCTCCAATTTCACGAGTTGTTTTTATTGTTACAAAAGTTAACAATTAATGTTAAGATTTGTAACAATAGCCGCTGAAGGGCTAAAGTTTTTAGAAAATATGCCGATATATATATTACAAAAGGGATAAAGGTATCGGAAAATGGGAATAAATATTACACATACTATGGATTCATTCCAGTTTGAAAACAGAGAAAATTTGAGAAACACTGCAAAGAATTTGCTTTCTAATAAAGGTGCTTCTAAAGAAGCTGTGCAAAAAATAGTTGATAAAACAATTTTTGACGTTAAATACAGAGATTCTTATCAAAATCCTCAACTTGCAATAATCAAAGCATCTACTCAAATGAGCGTAAACAATTCTCTTAAAGAGACTTTAAAGTATCTAAAAAATCACGCAGCAAAAAGACAGGCAAAAACTCCTGTTCTTGGCGAACTTTGGAATATTGCTACAAAATCATTGGAAGAAAAACCATACAATGGTGAACTTTGTGACTTTGAGGTTGATTCTTCTCTAAAAAATATATTTGCAGCGTAATCAACGATTCAAAAATGACGTTTATTTGCTAATCTATTGCAACTTTAACAATAACTTTCTTAACGAATAGTTGTTTATTAGGTGAAATAGATGGTTTGTGAGCATCTTGCGGGAAGAAAACCAAAAATTCACCTTCATTCAACGTTTGGTAATTCTCTTCAACATTGCAGTTAAGGAATTCTAAATCTGTTTCTGAATCATACTCGTCGCAAGTCGTGCAATTTGTAATATCTGTTGCTCCGGCAAGCTCTTTGCCTCTAATCATATATTGTATGTCGATGTATTTTCTGTGTGCTTCATATTTTGCATCACTTTTTGTCTCATATTCCTGAACATTAGCAAACAATTTATCCCCGTCAATGTAATATCTATCCGGTTTAATATTTTCTAAATCAGTGTTCTTAAGCCATTCGAAACCTTTTTTTAAGTTTTCTGATATGCTGTAATATGTCTCTGCTCTCTTCAATGTGTCTTTTATCATAATAACCCTCCAAGTTATACTATTATTTTACTTCAACCATATTTATGTATGAATATTCTTAACAAAACTTCATAATTGTAAACAAAAAAAGCAATTTTTGAAAACGAAAATACTTTATAAATGTGTAAGGTTAGAAAAAGGTTAATTTTCACATTACAAAGGTTAGTTAGCAAGTTAGGTAGGTTTATTATGTTTGTTTCATTCTGGATGACCCAGAGATTAACACGTGAAATAAATGATCTGGAAAATAGGTTGATGGATTGCACAAATCAACTTTCCAATTACCAAAACTATGCGGGAGTTCTTGGCGGATCTTCAGTTGTATCTCTAGGAAACATTGCCGGACTCAATTCTGAGTTATTACCAAGAGCATCAATATTTGCTCAATTCTCAGACCAAGCAAGTTCGATGAGTGCAATGCAAAACCTACAAGCTATGAAATATATGGGTAGAGTTCCTTATACCGGTAATCCGATGGTTCAAATGCAGATGGAAATGAGTGCATTCAGACAATTCAAGGAACAATCTCTCAAAGCTCTTAAGCAACAAGAAATTAATGTTCTCAACGAAAAAGAAAAAGAAATTCAACTCGAAATTAACAGTATTCAGCAACGATTGAGTATGAAGCGTCAACAGTTAGAATCATATAAGCAGAAGGCTATGGACGACGCTAAACAAGCCGCTCCAAACTTCAGCTAAAAGAAAAATTTAACTCTAAAAACAATATAATGTGAAGTGTATACCTATTAACTAAAATTTCCCCTCGCCTCTCCCCAAAGAGGCTTTTTTTTGTGCTACGCACGTAGACTTTGGGGCGGATGACATCGGTAACAACAACCAGTGTAATGTAAAAATACAAGTCATCCTTTTGAACAGAGTATTAGATTAATTCGAGGTGCAAGTGCTACGCCGGAGTGAAGCCTAAATTTGACGTCGAGAAGTCGACGGCAAACTGAAGGCGTAACTCTACGATACCGCCGCTGCGAAGCGAACAAATCTTTGATTTGACAGGCGGAAGTGCTACGCACGTAGATATTTGAGCGGATGACATCGGTAACAACAACCAGTGTAATGTAAAAATACAAGTCATCCTTTTGAACAGAGTATGTATTAATA
>CAKVMU010000201.1 GCA_934773085.1 uncultured Candidatus Melainabacteria bacterium | reverse complement strand
GTATAGAAGATGAGTCACGGTTATAAAAAGTATATGAAAAAAAGTGCATCAAAAGATTATACACTTTTGAAACTTTTTGTTATTTCGTTTTTTGGAATGCTTCTTGTTTTTACATTCCTGATTAAATCATTCTCACCGTCTGTGGATGTGTCAATTGGTGATTATCAGCAGGATACGGAAGATACGGCTGATAGCTTAAAAAATGTTGATGGCAGATTAGCAATGATTCAAGATGAAGATCAAGGCCGTAACTTTTCTGATTTAATGAAAAAGCCGGACGATGTGCAAAAGAATTCTAATACAGAAAGTGTACAACAACAGGAAACAGTAAAAAAAGTTGACTCAGTTGCTGATGCTGTTTCCACTCCGGTTGCTGATCCTGTCTATAAAGTATTTATTGGTACATATACTTCTGCAGAGCAAGCTAAAGTAGCAAAAGATATAATTCAGGAAACCGGTGTAAACCTTAACCCTATCGTTAAGTGCATTGGTTCTAATAACTATACTTTACAAGTTGGTATATTTAAAAATAAACAGAGTGCGGAGGCACTTTTATATACTGTGCAACAAAATCATCTGCCAGGAAAAATTGTACAGGAATATTAAGGTTTGAAAATAAATCTTTACATCACGAAATATTTTGATTAATTTAAAGAATTTTGTGATACATTATAATAAAGAAATCCAATAGGGAATTAAGTTAGACTATCATAGGTTAATATAGGAGATGTTTGATGCCTAATTATTTGACAAAGGAAGAGATAAGACAGTGGAGAAGTTCTTTGGAAAAAATTACGCTGGAAGAGTTTGCAGCAAGATTAGGAAAATCAGTAGAAGAGAGCAAGCCAACTAACGACGTTGTTGACATTGTTATGTCTAAAGGTACATCTTCTAATTCGAATAATGATGTAAGTGACGGTTTCGCAGCGATTGCAGAACGTGCATTCAAGCGTGAACGTCAAATTTCACACACACCGTTCTCTATTAGCAAAAATGATATGAAGGAAAAACAAGTTGAAACAACTTCAACCGCAAAAGAAGATTTGAGAGAAATGGTGGGCAAAGCGCTTGGCAAACAGACTTCTGAAAAGAAAAAAGAGGAATCTTTGCTTGATAAGGTTGAAAAGTTTTCTGCAAAGTCTCAAGATGTAAATATTGTACTTAAAAAATCTTTGACAGATAGAGAACAGCTTGTTTTTGAATATTTCTTGAACAATGTTGGAAAAACCGTTTTTGCCAAGGATTTGGCAGACTTACTTGAATTGCCAAGAGATTATGTTTATAAATATATTAAAAATTTGAGAGCAAAAATCGAAGGAGACAAGTTGAAAAATGTTCCTTCAGGTGGTTTTGTGCTCACTGAGTAGTTGATGGAAACAGTAAATTTACTTGAATTTTTAAATAATGTAAAAGATTTGTACGCTCTTGATTTTGCAAAGTGCGATAAAGATCTTGTGAATTTCCTAGATTTGATGGTTGAAGACGAGCAATTCACCCGAAAGATTGATTTGGGGATTATGTTTGTTTCCCAGTCTTCGTCTGACCAGTATGTAATTGTGGATGGATTAGACAGAATTTTGTCACTGTCGCTGTTGTTACATGCTGTTTGTGAGTGTTACAAGAAGACTTCTGCTAAAAATGATAAGGCGATTAAAACAATTCGTACAAAGTATTTGTTGGATGGTTCGAAACCAAAATTGCACTTAGCTCCAAAAGATCAAGAAATCTTCAATAAGATTATATATGGCGAAAGATTGTCAGGCAAAGAAAAAGAAACACCAATGTTTGTATTGCTTCACAATTTTTGGTTACAAATTAAGGAAGAAAAGCTTCAGGCTTCAAATATATTCAAAATGCTGCAAAAAGTTGTTGTGTATATGGTTGAAACTGATGAAGTGAATTTGCGTGACCTGTATTATACTTTGAACAAGAATTCTGATGACTTGGATTTATTAATGTTAGTTGAGGATTATCTCAAAAATATTGGCGTTCAGGAATATTGGCAGAAAATTAAAAATATATTTCAGAATAATTTGGCTGATATTAACACTTTTTTTAAAGACTTTTTTGTTACCAAATTCAGCTTTAAAGAATTTAAACAGGAACGTTTGTATGAAATTTTTGTTAATTATTTCGAGACAATGCTTCAATATTTGCCGGAAGATGTAATTATTAAAAAAATTGAACGTTCTGCAAAGCTTTACAATAATTTATTAAATGTAAACATCGAAAATGAAGAGCTGAAAAAAGCCTTAATTCAAATAAAAATGCACGGTGGAGAGGATACTTATGCATATCTTCTTAACATTTATGAAGATTATGAAGATAATAATATTACAAAATCCACATTTTTAGAAATTTTATTGACAATTGATGATTATCTCCAAAAACGTCAAAAAGCCCCTAGTGACGTGAGTTTTAACGAATTAATACAGTATCTGAATGCGTTTATAACTTGTAAATAATTGTTAATTGGAAAATACATTAACGTTATTTTTTTATAACCTGTTATACTTGTAATATAAGGTTGAAAAAGATTTTATATTAGGAGAAGAAAGCTATGACTCAAAGTGATGTATTGACGCAATTTGATGCAACATTCAATGAATTATTTGCTCTAAAAAGCATAATTAAATTGACACGGGAAATTTGTCTCGATAAAGAAGTAAATTCTTTTTATTACAACTTAACAGAAGAATATAAGAAATCTCTCAGCGAAGAGAGAAATCATTATATAAACATGTTATCAATTGCGCTTGATAAGGTTGCAAATATTGAGAATATCAGTGAAACAATAGAGAAAGAAATTCCTTCTTTACAAAAGAACTCCGACTATAGCTGCTGATAAGTAACAGCTCAATGTACCGCAAATAAGTGCTCTCAAACCTAATCTTGCTAGGTTTTTCTTCTGGTTAGGTGCGAGTTCTCCGATACCACCAATCTGGATTGCGATAGAACCAAAGTTACCGAAGCTGCATAGAGCAAAACTTGCAATCATAAAACTCTTTGGATCAATTGAATGTGCTACGTGAGTTAAACCAACGTATGCAACCATTTCGTTTAATACCAATTTCGTACCCATCAAAGAGCCAACTGTAGATGCATCGTGTAACGGAACGCCAATTATGAAAGCAAAAATTGCAAATATCTTTCCTAAAATCAAGTTC
>CAKVMU010000200.1 GCA_934773085.1 uncultured Candidatus Melainabacteria bacterium | reverse complement strand
CCATTTTGGAGCTCTTGATGTAAACCCTAATTCATTTTGGAAATCCAAGCGATTTACTTTTATCACAACACCGTCTGTTGCATAATTTAAATCAAAACGCTTTGTCTCCCAGTCCTTGCAAAATTGTATCGCACCTTCTATATCGTCAACCAATCTTATATTAGGATTCGTTTTAAAACCCAATTCCTTGATATACTGCATGCTCTCCCAGTGAGTTTTCGGCATGTAATCTGAACGTTCTATTATAGCTGTATAAGTAAACATTGATAAATCACGTTTTGCGGTAATAGAACTGTCAAGCTGTCTCAATGAGCCCGCCGCAGCATTTCTGGGATTCGCAAAAGTTTTTTCACCGTTCTTCAAATTTTCTTCATTCAGTTTCTCAAAAGATGTTTTAGGCATATAAATTTCACCTCTGACATCAACATCAACATTTTTGAATAATTTCAGAGGCACTGCCATTATGGTTTTTAGGTTTGGAGTAATGTTTTCACCTACAATACCATCCCCTCTGGTTACACCTGTTGTAAAAATTCCATTCTTATAGGATAACGCAATTGCCAAACCGTCAATTTTCAATTCACAAACTAATTCAACTTTTCCTGGGCATTCCTTTTGTACACGTTCATACCATTTTCTTAATTCATCTTCACTATATGTGTTATCTAAGCTGTACAGTCTGTATTTGTGACGATATTCTTCAAACTTAGTACTTATACCGCCAACTCTCTGAGTTGGACTATCTGGAGTAACCAACTCCGGATGATTGTGTTCAAGCTCTTTTAATCTTGAAAAAAGGGTATCATATTCATAATCGCTTATGACAGGATTGTCTAATACATAGTAATTATAACTATGTTTATTAATCTCATCTCTTAAGTTCTTAATTTCTTCTTCCACAAACATCAGATATCCTCCTCGGAGCAGTTATAACTCTTATTATACCCATCATTATCCAGAATATAAATTGAATTTGAGGTCTAAAAAATACAGTATCCACAAAACCATGTATCAAGACTCCGCAAAGCGAAATCAATGCAATTGCAAGATAGATTACATTTAAGTTTTTCTTTCGAAATACATATCTTAAAGCCGCATATACATTCATAAAAATAAATCCTAAAAATGATACGAGCGCAAAGATGCCACTTTCAACTGCTGTTTCAAGATAGATGTTATACGCACTGAGAGCATCAAAACCGGTTTTCATATATAACCCATAGATTTCTCTAAAATTTTGATTCCCCACTCCTATCCCCAACAACCAATTGTCTTTAAACATGTCTATGCAGGAGTTATAAACATTAAATCTGAATGAATTTGAACTGTCATCTCTCATGGCAAAAATTGAGAAAATTCTTGCTCTCAGAGAAGTTATTGATAAAATAATAAAAAACAAAATTAAACTTAAAGATGAAGTGATTGCAAGAAAAATTTTCTTATAATAAGGTTTCAAAAATCTGTATGTAAACGTAAACAACAGCACTAACTCAAAGAACAAACCAATATAAGAGCCTCTGCACCCCGTTAAAACAATAGATACTGCACCCAATAAAAAGGTTAACAGACCAACAATCGTCATTTTCAAATTTTTGTTTAATAATGGCAAATAAACCAGAATCAACGTACTTGGCAAAGCTGCCAACATATATCCGCCAAACAGATTAGGATTGTATGGTTTTAATGTACCATAAACCCTTGTCATAACCTCCTCCGGATTCAGTCTCGTCATATCCTGCCAACCGGAAATTTCAGAAACTGACAGAAAATTTTGATAAATAGCAAAAAATGATTCTGCTATTGTCGCTAATGCTAAGGTTATAAGAATATATTTCAGCATGCTGCGATTGTCTTTTAAGAAATTTACAAATGAAAAATAAAATCCAACATATATCAGCGTTTTGCAGAACCCTTTAAAGCTAAAATAGAATAATGAAGAGCCTGCTACACTAATTAAGACAACAAGAAAATATACAAGCAAGAATCCTTCAGCATATGTCAAACCTACTCTTGCTTTAGGTTTAAACAATAACTTTAAAGCAGTTAGTATAATCGCAAAAATCGCAAAGTAACCGATATTATCGGATTGTGCAAAAGTAGATGTTAAAATAACAAGCAGGATGTTGATAAAAACAAGTAAATCCAAATGTTTTAGAACAACACTTTTTTCATAAACAGGTTTAAGTAGCTTCTGAGATGAAGCGAAAATGGAATTTAATAACATTAACCCTATCCTACATTTGCACTATCATCGGAAACTTCTACCTTTACATCACCTGAAACTCTTACATCAGATATTGTTCCGTTAAACTTGTATGTTTCACCTTCTAGTGTTACAGGCAGACCCATTTTTATTTTATTTCCACCAACAACGGCACCGTCTTTTGTAATTTTAGCGGTATCGACAACCGTTACAACTGCATCAAAGACTGCAGGTTGAGACGGATCATTAACTACAAGATTTTTTGAAGCCGGAGCCAATGTTTTTCTCGGTTCAGATTTCACATCCTGTACTGTCAATTCAGTGTATGGAACATTTCTTATTGTAATAAATGTTTTGTCATTCTCTTTGATAGGGAATTGTTCACCAGTAACAGTTACACCACGCAAAAATACTTGAAAAGTTATTCCTGAAGTAGCTTCTATCTGTTTGTCAGCCGTTTGTCTCATGTGTTTTGCAGTACAGAAACCTACAATAAGGGCAATTACAACACCTACTACAATAATTAAATCTACAAAACTGAATTTTTTCATAAATATCTCCCGATTAAACTTCTAATTCTATTTTTTGAGGTACAGATGAAAGAATTTCATCAATATTAGTTGTTGCACAACCAAATTGTTTAACGACTATACCGGCTGCAATGTTACCAATGATTGCCGCATAAACAGGTTCTGCACCGACTGCCAACGCAAGAGTATACGTTGCGGTTACAGTATCACCCGCACCCGTTACATCAAACACTTTTGATTTGTTAAACACAGGAATATGTGTATACTTGTTATTTTTCTCAACAACGACCATACCCTCTGCTCCGCAAGTGATAAGAATATCTTCTGCTCCGGTTTGTTCCAATAACATATTACCCGCTTTTAAGAAATCTTCTTTTGTTCTCAGATAAAATCCCACATGTTTTTGCGTATCAGGCAAATTTGGTGTCATGGAGAATACTCCTTTATATC
>CAKVMU010000199.1 GCA_934773085.1 uncultured Candidatus Melainabacteria bacterium | reverse complement strand
GCTTGGAAATCAGGATTAATAGCGATTTCCATTGCCAACAAACCAAACAAAGTTGTGAATTTGATAATAGGGTTCATCGCAACTGATGAAGTATCTTTGAATGGGTCACCAACGGTATCACCAACAACAGTTGCTGCGTGTAATTCAGTACCCTTTTCATCCATATCAACTTCAACAATTTTCTTTGCGTTATCCCAACAACCGCCGGCATTAGCCATAAATACAGCTTGGAACAAGCCAAATACAGCGATTGCGACAAGATAACTTACAAAGAATGAAACAGGGAACACGTTTTCCCCGCTTGGAGAAGATAAGCATGCCAATGACAATGCAAACGCAAACAATGCGATAAAGATATTATACATACCTTTTTGTGCATATTGAGTACAAATCTTAACAACTTCTTTTGAGTTAGAAAGATTTGCACATTTGTCATCTGCTTCACCCAATTTGATATTGTGTTTAATAAATTCAGTTGCAGAGTATGCACCTGTTGTAACAGCCTGCATTGAAGCTCCGCTGAACCAGTAAATTACAGCACCACCGGCGATAAAACCAAGAAGCGTGTAAGGGTTCAACAAGTTCAATATCATTTCCGGCTGAATACCCAATGTTTCTTTGATTACAAGAATCAAAGAGAAAATCATTGTAGTTGCACCAACAACAGCTGTACCGATAAGTACCGGTTTAGAAGTTGCTTTGAATGTGTTACCTGCGCCATCGTTTTCTTCAAGATATTTTTTTGCGTTTTCAAAATCCGGTTTAAAACCATAGTATTTTTCAATACCACCAGCTACATCAGGAATTTCTTCTATCAAAGACAATTCATAAACTGATTGAGCATTGTCTGTTACAGGTCCATAGCTGTCCACCGCAATTGTAACAGGACCCATTCCTAAGAAACCAAATGCAACTAAACCGAATGCGAATACTGACGGATAAATCATTGTTTCAGCAGGAATATACAAGCTTGCAAAATAAGCCAATCCCATTAACAGAACAACAATTGAACCAATCCAGAATCCGGAGAAGTTTCCAGAAACAATACCGGAAAGGATTGTTAATGAAGCGCCACCTTCTTTTGATGCAATAACAACTTCGTGTGTGTGTTTTGCTTTAGGGCTTGTAAATACCTTTGTTGCCTCAGGTATCAAAGCTGCACCTAAAGTACCGCAAGAAATAATTATTGAAAGAACAAGCCATAAGTTATTTGGAAGGTCTTTCAACAAAGTATTACTTACTGTGAATGTCATAATTATTGATAAAATTGAAGTAATCCAAACCAAAGAGGTTAAAGGAGCTTCAAAATCAAATTTCTTAGCCACAGATGCATAAGCCTTAGTTATAGCACCGTTAATCCAGTATGCAACAACTGATGTAATAATCATCAGGAATCTCATTGTGAAAATCCATGCAAGAAGTTGAACTTGGTAATCTTTGAATACACCAAGCAAGATAAAGCTTACAAGGGCAACGCCAGTTACACCGTAAGTTTCAAAACCGTCGGCAGTAGGTCCGATTGAGTCGCCGGCATTGTCACCGGTACAATCTGCGATAACACCAGGGTTACGAGGGTCATCTTCCTTGATACCGAACTGAATTTTCATCAAGTCAGAACCAATATCAGCAATTTTTGTAAAAATACCGCCTGCTACACGAAGAGCAGATGCACCAAGAGATTCACCGATTGCAAAACCGATGAAACATGCCCCAGCAAGTTCACCCGGAACGAACAGAAGGATTACGAGCATCATAATCAATTCGATAGAAACAAGCAGCACACCGATACTCATACCTGCTTTAAGCGGGATATTCATTATATCAAGTGGCTTTCCTTTAAGAGCGGTAAATGCAGTTCTTGAGTTTGCAAGAGTGTTCATTCTGATACCAAACCAAGCTACCAAATATGAACCTAAAATACCAAGAACAGACCATCCAAGGATGATAAACACTGATTTTGCTTCCATTCCTTGCAAATACCAGAAATAGAACGCAATACATAAACCAATTAATACTTCCAATGCAAGCAAGAACTTACCTTGTTGAACCAGGTAGGTTTTACAAGTTTCGAAAATAGTATTTCCGACTTCTTCCATTGCTGCATGAACCTGTACTTTTTTTACCTTGAAGAACTCAATAAGCCCGAATATTACGCCTACTACAGAAACTATCAAACCAATTACTAAAAGGTTGTAGCTATCTGCACAAGCAGCCTTAATATCCGGAACTACGAGAGATGCTTCACCGGCAAATACAGGAGCACAAACCATTGTAAGCAAAGAGGCAAACAATGACTTGAACAAAGTTTGTTTTTTCATAATAACTCTCTCCTATAACCTAAACTCATAGTACCATTATGGACTAATAACATAAGTATTATATAAAATAGAGTAAAATAATACAAGCGCTAATAAGTCAGATTTTAATAAAGCTTTGACAATAAATTATGTTCTTGCTATATTAGCATACGTGGACGGCGAGCGAAGCTCGTTTATGACAACTGAATATGGGCATGTGGTGGAATGGTAGACACGCTAGTCTTAGGAACTAGTGCGAAAGCGTGGGAGTTCGAGTCTCTTCATGCCCAGATTAAGCCTCAATGGGACTTTCCATTGAGGCTTAATCTTTGTATCGAGTGAGATGAGAAGCTCCTTTTTGGAGTTCGAGCGACCTGTGAGCAGAGTGCGAAGAGTTTTTGCAAAAGATGAAATCTTGTAGCAAAACTCGTAGGCACGTTTTATGCGAACAGGTCAAGACAGTCTCTTCATGCCCAGATAAAAAACATCAATACCATTCCGGATAATAATAGTGTTTAGCATCACGTATTGTTTCAAAACACGGAGTGCTACTGCCTTCACCGCCATCCGGAATCGGTTCATAACCGCCATTCATGCTATTTTGCATCAATTTTCTATGCCCGACATAATTTCGGATTGGAGTATACAACACATAGCGATAACCGTACGCAGGACTTCTTTTGTCATAAATAGCAACTATTTTCTCGCTTACATATTTATTTCTTTCTGCATAATTTCCGTAATTCGGTGTTGTTTGAATTGTATTACCCTTTGAATCCTTAGTTTGTTCCTGCTGTTTTCCATATAAATCCGGTGACACTCGTAAATCGAAAGCGTTGGCAGATAAAACAGTAAAAAATAAGACCAACATTATATAAAAGCGAAAAATTCTCATCTAT
>CAKVMU010000198.1 GCA_934773085.1 uncultured Candidatus Melainabacteria bacterium | reverse complement strand
CATTGAAACTCCTTCATGCTAAGATTGTTTGCAAGAGGAATTATATTCTTAGTGTACTATCATGAGAAAAGGAGAAATCAATGACTCAAAATAAGAGAGTATGGTTGTTCCGTGAAGGAAACGCCGATATGCGTAACCTGTTAGGCGGTAAAGGTGCTAACCTTGCAGAAATGACTAACTTAGGTCTTCCGGTACCGCCAGGGTTGACTATTACAACCGAAACTTGTATGGCATACATTAATAATGGAAATAAAATGCCTGAAGGATTGATGGACGAAGTTAGAGCTGCTTTAAGAGATGTAGAAATGCAAATCGGTAAGAAGTTTGGTGATTCAACAAATCCGCTTTTGGTATCTGTTCGATCAGGCGCAAGAGTTTCTATGCCAGGTATGATGGAAACAATTCTTAACCTTGGTTTGAACGATGAAACGGTTGAAGCTATGGTTAAATTAACTAATAATCCAAGATTCTGCTATGATTCTTACAGAAGATTTTTGACAATGTTCGGTTCTGTAGCTTGGGAAATGGACAGACAAAAATACTTTGAATCAGAAGTAGAAAAAGTTAAGGAAAAAGAAGGTGTTAAATCTGATACAGAAATTTCTGCAGAAGGATGGAAATCACTTATTCCTGTATACAAAAATGTAATTAAAGAAGTTACAGGCAAGGAATTCCCGCAAGATCCGTATGTACAACTTCAAGAAGCTATTGAAGCTGTATTCCGTTCTTGGAATATTCCACGTGCAGTAGCTTACAGAAATATGAACAAAATTGATCATAATTTCGGAACTGCTGTTAACGTTCAAACAATGGTATTTGGTAATATGGGTGACGATTGTGCTACAGGTGTTTCATTTACTCGTAACCCTGCTACAGGTGAAAATAAATTCTATGGTGAATATTTGACAAATGCTCAAGGTGAAGACGTTGTAGCCGGTATTAGAACTCCAAAACCGATTGCGGAATTGGAAACTGAAATGCCTGAGCTTTACAAGCAATATGTTGATATCGCTAAAAAACTTGAACTTGGTTATAAAGATGTTCAAGATATGGAATTTACGATTGAAAAAGGTAAATTGTACATTCTTCAAACACGTAACGGTAAAAGAACTGCTGCTGCAGCTGTAAGAATTGCCGTTGAAATGTGTGAAGAAGGTATCATTACAAAAGAACGTGCTATTCAATTGGTTGACCCTTATTCAGTTAACCAAATTCTTCTTCCTTGCTTTGATTCAAAAGCAATGGCAGAAGCTCATAAAATTGCACAAGGTGTTAACGCATCTCCTGGTGCAGCGGTAGGTAAAATCGTATTTGATACCGAAGAAGCTGCTCAACGTGGTGAAGCTGGCGAAAAGGTTATCCTTGTTCGTGTTGAAACTTGTCCGGATGACATCCACGGTATGGCTGTTTCACAAGGTGTTTTGACACTTAGAGGCGGAGCTACTTCTCACGCAGCAGTTGTTGCGAAAGGTATGGGAAAACCTTGTGTTTCAGGTTGTGAAGATATGAAAATTGACCTTGCAAATGAAACATTGACAGGCTTTGACGGTAAGGTTTACCACAAAGATGACATTATCTCTCTTGACGGTGGTAAAGGTATCGTTATGGAAGGTGCTGTTAAGTTAGTTGAAGCTCAAATCGATGAAAACTGGAATAAGTTCTTCGGTTGGGTTAATGATATCAAGAAATTGAAAGTAGAAGCTAACGCAGATACTCCTAAAGATATTGAAAACGCTATCAAATTTGGTGCAGAAGGTGTTGGTCTTTGCAGAACAGAACACATGTTCATGGATCCGGACAGATTACCTTGGGTACAAAAAATGATTATTGCCGGAACTGCAGAAGCAAGAAGAGAAGCTCTCGATAAATTGCTTCCTATGCAATATGCGGATTTCTACGCAATGTTCAAGGCTATTGGTGACAAACCAATGACAGTCAGACTTCTTGACCCACCTCTTCATGAGTTCTTGCCGGACAAGGAATCTTTGATAGCAGAAGTTGCAACATTGAAGGCTTTGGGTAAAGATTCAAAAGAAAAAGAAGAACTTCTTCATGTTGTTGAAGGACTTTCAGAATCTAACCCAATGATGGGCTTGAGAGGTTGCAGACTTGGTTTGACATACCCAGAAATTAACGAAATGCAAGTAAGAGCTATTTTTGAAGCCGCTTGTGACGTTAAAAAAGAAGGTATCAATGTTAAACCTTGGGTAATGATTCCGCTTATCGGTCACGTAAACGAACTTAAGGTAGCTAAGGAAATCCTTGAAAAAGTTGCTGAAATCGTAATGGCTGAAAAAGGAATCCAAGTTGAGTACAAATTTGGTACAATGATTGAAATTCCTCGTGCTGCATTAACAGCTGATGAAATTGCAGAGCACGCTGAATTCTTCTCATTCGGTACAAATGACCTTACTCAGATGACATTTGGTTTCTCTCGTGATGATGCAGAAGGTAAATTCCTCAACAGATATGTTGAAAAGAAAATCCTTCCTGCTAACCCATTTGAAACTCTTGACCAAAAAGGTGTTGGTCAACTCGTTGAAATGTCAATGGAAAGAGGTAAAAAGGTTAACTCTTCACTTGTTGGCGGTGTTTGTGGTGAACACGGTGGGGATCCTGATTCAGTTAAATTCTGTCACAGAATTGGCTTGGATTACGTATCTTGCTCTCCGTTCAGAATTCCGCAAGCAAGACTTGCTGCAGCTCAAGCAGTTGTTGAAGGATAAAAGAGTAAATCTAATGAATCTAAAAAGGTGTAGGCTTTATGACCTGCACCTTTTTTATGTTAACAAGCAAAAAAATAGTTATACTGATATGGAAGTTCGCCTAATTTTTTTGACTAATTTCACCGTCAGTTTTTCCAAGTGAATCTTTAGCTTTTTGAATGTACTCAATCTTGAACGAACTGTTTGGATCTTCAACAATATCTTTTAAATAAGATTTCATTTTCTTTATATTATCTTGACTTATGACTTCTTCTGTTTTTATTTCAAAATAAGACCAAATATCTCTATCTTTATTTTCTTCACATACTTTTAGTGCTTCTTCTATTCCATCGCATTTAAAAATTTCTATTGGTTTATAGTTATTAAAATAAATTGGTGTAATTACAGGATTTTCTTTTGCATGTATTTCTACTATATTGGCACCTTTTGCATACATATTTTCCTTTACGCTATATTGTAATGGGGAACCTGAATAATATACATT
>CAKVMU010000197.1 GCA_934773085.1 uncultured Candidatus Melainabacteria bacterium | reverse complement strand
TAGTATAACAAAGGAGTCGTGAATGAAGATATTTGCCGGCATGGTGACCGGAGGCACAAGCTTCAAAAGCAATATGATACTTGATATTGGCGCTTCTCAAAAAGAGGGGTCTTGCAAGGTGTATTACTCATCTACACCGACGGATGAAACTTTTTTTAAGGAACGTACAACGCTTAATGATTTGGGCAAAGCTCGATTTGAGGATCAGAATGAATTTGTCGGACTTGTTGTTAAAAAGATTGCTGAAACTCAGAAGGGGCAAAGAGATACGGTTAAATCTCACGGTTATCCTGAGTCAGAAAATATTTTGAAAAATGTTGCGGTTTTTGTACCTTCTCATACTTTGGCGAATATGGCGCTGTATTTGCCGAATTTGAAGGATGGTAAAAATAATCCGTTAAGTGATATTAATTTTGGGGATTTTAAAAACGCATTGCGTAATAATGGTGTGCAAATCAGCGAAGATATGAATTTTAAAATTTTACACGATGTTCTTGGTACGGGCTTGGCTATGAGCAAAAAACTGTACGATTCCGGCATGTTGCAAGAAGGTAGTTTGTATACAGCTTGCATAACGGGCGGAGGATGCGGTATTGCAAATATTGAGATGCCGGATGAGGAAAATGTGATTATAAAATCGTCCGGAAGCTCGTATTTGACGGAAGGGTTCAATATTCAGAAGATATCAAAGGCAGGGGCTTCTTCACCGGCTTTAATTGAAAATTTTTGTAAGGCGATGGGATTTGAGCCGGAAATTATTGATGAAATTAAATCTTGTCACAAATCAGAGTTTGCATTGGAGCCGACCGTAACTTATGCAAAAGACGTTAACAGTCAAAAATTAAAGAAATTACTTGTGGATTCAAATATATTTGAGATTGTGGACGAATCCGATAATATGTTTACGATTTCTGTTAGGAGTGAGTATATTCATCAATACAATAATGCAAGGCGCAATGCTATTGATAAATATTGTTTGGCTCTTGCGAGATTGGCGGTTATCAAGAAAACTGAGGGTGCAAACGGTATGATAGTAACCGGTACACTTGCAAATGCAGTTGACCGCTCTGCGAGATTTGCATACGGAACTCCGGTTGCGGATTGGATTACACAACATTTGATTCAGTCGTTCAGTTCCCGTGAGTTGGACAAGATGGACGCAGCGTATGGTTTTAAGGTTTTGTGTGAAAATAAATTCTTTATTGATAATAATGCAGATTGCGGTGGTTTAGTGCATTTAGCGAAATTTGTAGGTTCGCACCGAAACAATTGGTTGAAAATAAATATTAAAGATTTAAGTCATTCTTCTGTTAAAAAAGTTTTATGCAAGTAACCATCAATCTTCTTTTTTGATACAATTTTAAGTATGAAAGCAGATTTACACGTACATAGCAGTTATTCTGACGGAAGCGACGGGATTCCGGAGTTAGTTGAACAACTTGAGAGAGCCGGAGTTGATATTTTTGCCTTGACTGACCACGATACTATTGCGGGTTGTGTTGAGATGCAGGAGCTAATTCCTCCGCAAATAAAGTTTATTCCGTCTGTGGAACTCACTTGTAGAGCGGGCGATATTAAATGCCATATTCTGGGTTACAATTGTAATCCGAAAGACAAAACTTTGACAGATTTGATTGAAAAAGGCAAAGTTTTGCGAAGAAAGAAACTTGAAACAAGAATTGGTTATTTAAAAGATGTGTGGAATATTGATTTGACGGAAGAAGAGCGTGCTTGGTTGTATTCCAGAAGAAGCGTTGTGAAAACTCATTTGGCGAATATTCTTGTAAACAGAGGGTTAGCCGGTGATAATGTGAGCGCAATGAAGAAATATCTTGATGGTTGCAAAACGGGAGATACAAGATTCACGGGTGAAGAAGGAATTGCGGCAATTATGGCAGCCGGAGGGGTTCCTGTTTGGGCACATCCGCTTGGCGGAGAAGGCGAGGAACATTTGTCCGACGAAGAGTTTTTGCCGAAGCTGGAAGTGATGAAAAGCTTTGGAATCAAGGGTTTGGAGTGTTATTATTCAAGATACAATTTTGAGGAAATAAATTTTCTGGTTGAATGTGCGAATAAAAACGGACTTTTTGTCACTGGCGGAAGTGATTATCATGGTACGAACAAAAATATTCCGCTTTTGAGATTGAATTGCGAAGATGTTCCTGTAGATTCTGATAAATTGACGCTACTGCAATATGTATGTTAAACATACTATGCCGCCAAACCCCCAATAATCAACCACGCCAAGGTTTTGAAAGATTATATTGAGGGGTAAAAATACGAAATATAAAAACCGATAATAGTTATCCCGCCCCATTAATTGTAATGATTTTTCTGCAAATCCTAAAGTTTTTCAGTAAGTATGCTGATAAAACATATAACACAATAACTTTCGTCATCCTGTATTTTATTTGGAGCTTGACATACGACTTAAAACTCGAAATCACTAAAATTATCTGATAGCAGATGATTGAAGTATGTCAGAAACCCGCATTTTTTAGATTTGAGGTTTAGAAAAATTGGGGTTGTAAAAAATGCAGTACTTCAAACACAGTAATAGCTTGAAAGTAAAAAATGGGCAAAATTAAAAGAAATATGTTTTTTTATTTAAGAAAACCTAATTCATAAACCATAGGTCGCATTTTATCTGCTAAAATTCTATATGACTCTTGAAATTCTTTCAAGTCTTCAACAAAATATTCTTTTAAAACTGCCTTTATTTGATACCAGCCACAGTCCCAATTCATAATTTGGTATTCAGGGTGTTCTTGATTAAATAATTCTCTATATTTAAAAGATTTTTTAGTTAATTCAATAGCTTTATCTAATACATCTTGAGCTTCCTTTGACAATTTTATTTCTTGCAGTTTTTTATACACAAATCTCTCTTCTGATACTCTTGCATCATTATATGTATAATCAAAATTATTTTCATTTGCTAAGTTCATAATTTCGTTTTTAGACATAAAAAAGAATTCGTTTTTAATATTCCATTTTTGATTTTTATATTCAATATTTCTTAAAGAAGATTGATTGCTTGCTTGTCCTCCGCCAAAATGAAATATTGCATATACTAATGAATCATTGCTAAATTTTAACCATAAAGGATGGTTTATACAAGGTTCAATATATTGATCATTTTGATTAATCCAATTTAAATCTATTAATTTTCTTGCCGCTAATAAGCTACAACAATTTAATAGATTATCTTTGGTAATAGAAAGACCATGTCCTTTAGTATATGGA
>CAKVMU010000196.1 GCA_934773085.1 uncultured Candidatus Melainabacteria bacterium | reverse complement strand
CCGTTAAACACACACCATTTACCGCAATACTGTCTCCAAGTTTGATATCATCCAGAACTGTTTTACACTCCAGTGTTACTTTATCCCTTGTGATTACTCGGATTTTCGCAAGTTCTTCTATAATACCCGTAAACATGGCTCAATTATACCATGAAACTTGGCTAAAATTATACATTTACTTCTGTTTTGTCAAAAATGTTTACGAAATCAAATTTTGTAGTATCAAAAATGCCCTTATCCGTGATTTTTAATTCCGGAATTACAGGAAGAGAAAGGAATCCCATTGTCATAAACGGGTCTTCCAGTGTGCAACCGATTGAATGTGCCGCATTATTAAGTTCTTCGCATTTATTAACAACGTATCCAAAATCTTCATTTGACATAAGTCCTGCAATCGGAAGCGGAAGTTTTGAAAGTACTTTCCCGCCACTTACAACAACTTTCCCACCTTGAGATTTAACCAATTCAACTGCTGCAGTGTACATATCTTCATCGTTTGTTCCTACAATTATCATATTGTGAGAATCGTGTGCAACGGTGGAGGCGATTGCGCCATTTTTGATATTGAATCCTTTAACAAATCCTTTGCCGATATTGCCTGTAGCACGGTGTCTTTCTATAACACAAATCTTTAATGTGTCTGTGTCTGTATTGCTTACTGCGTTTCCGTTTTCAATTTTAATCGGAGAGACTGTTGATTTTGTAACCAATTGGTGAGGAATTATTTCGATTGTTCTGGCTGTGTCAGAAAGTGCTTCAATGCGGAAATCATCTTTCTCAATCCATTTAACGTTTACTGAACCACGTACTGAAGGAACTTCTGTCTCTTCGAAATTAACAGTCAAGCTTCCGTTTTCGTATACTGTTTTTCCGCCTTTTATTACCATATCCGGTTTAAATGTTTTCAAATCAGGCAAAATCAATAAATCTGCTCTGTAGCCCGGAGCAACTGCACCTAAATCTTTTAGCCCAAAGTATTCGGCAGTATTCAAGCTTGCACATTGTACGGCTTTAATCGGGTCAACACCTGCTTCGACCGAGCGACGAACCATTCCGTTGATGTGTTCTTTTAAATCGGAAGGGTGTCTGTCGTCTGTTACAAACAAGCATTTTCGTGTATTGCAGTTTTTAAGAACGGGTATTAGTGCGTTTAAATCCTTTGCCGCAGTACCTTCTCTTATCATCAGATACATTCCCAAACGAAGTTTTTCAATTGCTTCATTCGGAGTGGTGCATTCGTGGTCGGATTTAACTCCGCTTGCAATATAAGCGCACAAATCTTTGTTTGAAAGCATTGGAGCGTGTCCATCAATACGTTTATCTCTTTGTTTGGCAAGTTCCAATTTTGCCATAACGTTTTTGTCTAAGTTTAAAACTCCGGGAAAATTCATCATTTCCGCAATTCCAAGAACCCAAGGTTTATCGATTAATAGTGATAAATCGTAGCTGTTCAAGTCAAAACCTGATGTTTCAAAAGGTGTTGCCGGAACACAGGATGGAAGCATTGTATAAACATCCATCGGAAGATTTTTAACTGCTTCGTGCATAAAGCTTATACCGTGCAAACCGAATACATTAGCAATTTCGTGAGGGTCAATAATGACGGTTGTTGTTCCGGCGGGAAGAACTGCTTTTGCAAATTCTTTCGGAAGAACCATCGAACTTTCCAAATGTACGTGACCGTCAATAAATGAAGGAGTTACAAATGCGCCGTTTATATTGATTTCCTTTTCGCCGTGGTAATTTTCTCCGATACCTGCGATTATGCCATCAGCAATCGCTATATCAGCTTTGTGGATTTCTTCGGACAAAACATTCACGATATTAGCGTTTTTTATGACAAAATCCGCTTTTTCTAATCCTCTGGCAACATTTATAATTCTTCTCTGTGACATAATTTACCCCTATAAAATTTCCGGAACGTAAGCTAAAAGTTCGCTCAAATTTCCGTTTTCAAGAACTTTTTCAATGATATTTTTATAATCTTCTGCTTTATCTGTTTTTAAACCTTTCGGAAGTTTAATATCAGTATTTAACTTGGATTTTGTAAAACCTTCATTGAGAACAAGAAACTCTTCGTACATTTCTAAGAGTTTACGCACATTTTCATCAAAGCTAAAATCTTCTGACAAAAAGTATTTCATATCTTTAGGGTAAAGTTCTGCAAACTTTAACATATATTGAGTTTCTGAAGTATTTTCCTCTTTATCATATGCTTTTCCGAAACAGTGATTGCCCAGAATCTGTTGTTCCGGTTGGGTTTTGATGTACGCTGCCCACATAAGGCATCCTGCGTAAAATCCCAGATTGTTATAAAAAACGTCAATAATCTTTTTGTGATATTGTCTGAATCTCATCTTTTTTTGTGACAGATTCTTGAACTTGTTGATATCATAGTAAAGGTATTCAACTGTTCCACGGAACGCAAGTATATATGGTGCAAACCCCGGGTCAAATTCTAATCCTGTTGTCGTCATAATTTACTCCTAAAAAGTACTTTATGACATTTTAGTAGAAGGCTGTTGTTTAGTCAATCGTTTTACTTTAATACGGTTTCTACAATCTGCTCCGGAGTAATGTCAAGGCAGGAAAGCTCTTCGCATGTGGTTTGACGTCTTTCCCACAGGCATGGTCGCAAAGGACAGTCGCAATCTGCTTTTATCGGTATTACCATTTCGCTTTGCGGAATCAACTTTTTATCATCGGTTGAACCAAATATAACGTAAGTTTTTACACCGAGAGCTACCGCAATATGGAGCGGTGCAGAGTCTGAACAAATAAATTTTTCGGCACTTGATATTAACTCAGCAAGTTCACACAAATTTTTGGTTTTGCCGTACATATTTTCATATTTTTCTCTGGGTACTAAAGATTGGATTGTTTCAATAACTTCTTTGTCATCCGGACCGCCTGCAAGAATAACTTTCTTGCCCGAATCCGCAAGCATTTCGACAACTTTAGCCCACTTCTGCGCAGGTATAGTCTTAATCATACCCTTTGAAACGCTGATTTTGCTTACTCCTGGGTGGATTAGAACCGAATTCGGGATTAACGGTTTCTTATTGATACTTAAAACAGGCAACTCTGTTTCAATATTTGTAATGCTTTTGGCTAATTCGTGATACATACGCACTGCATAGCGATTTTTGTTCAAATCAACAGCTTTGGTTAACAGAATTTGGCTGAGTTTTCCGGTGTTGTATCCGTAACGTTGTCTGATAAAAGTCATAAACAGAAATATTGATATAAATTTGTTTGAACCGGACGAAATTA
>CAKVMU010000195.1 GCA_934773085.1 uncultured Candidatus Melainabacteria bacterium | reverse complement strand
CTTTGACGTATGCCTTAATAGCATCAGTAATCTCAATGTTTTTACCGTTTACATGTATATACATTTACACCTCCTAATGTGCTACCTTTCTTATTGTACACTATTTTTAAAAAAATTTAAAGGGTATAAAAGGCAAAACCTTACGTATACACCTTTTTATACCCTTTTTAATCCTTAATTTGATTTTTCTCGGACTACCAATAAATGAAAATTACTCTAAAATCTGTGGTAATTCTACGTTTGGAGTTCCGATAGTTCTGACTAATTCAAGTACAGTTGCCTTCATCTGGCATTTTTGAGCTGTTGCACTGAAAAAATCGCTGTAAAAACATCCGCCACAGTTACAGCCTCTTTTATAACATTCTAATGCTGTGGGTGTCCATCTTTTAACAGCAATAGCTCTTCCCATATCACGACTTTTAAACACTTATTCCTCCAAAAACAACTTAGGTGTTTCAACTTTCCCCAAAAATCGAAATAACTTTCGACTACTCTTCTATTATATGGCTTAAGAAAGCATTTACAACCCATTGAAACCCAATTGTAAAAACTTTTTTACATACATGCAAAACCTCTAATCTATTGGGATTAAGCGTTTCGATACATGCAAAAGAACCATGCCTACATGGTTTTCAGCAGAATTTTTCATGGAAACCCATGCCTCTTGCATGTTTTCATGCCTCCGTAATCAGGTTAAGTTTTGTAAAAAAATGGGCATGGAGATGGGAGGGGGTGGAAATGCCGAAGGATGACAAGACTTCGAGCATTTTCACCCCTGACCCTTAGGTGTGTGAGAATATGTTTATGTGCGGGACAGCACATAGTCTTTTTACTTTACTTTCCAGCCTGTAATAGTTACTACAAAACTGAAGTATTTACCCCCAAAACCGTTCCACGGAGTTTGTAGAAAAATTAAAAATTTTTCTACAAACTCATTCATTTCAACTCTTCAATAATTCGCTCAAATTTCATACTTCTTGAGGCTTTTAGGAATATTTTTTTATCTTTTGTAACATGTTGACAAATGTACTTAACCACATCCTCAACAGTTTCAAAATGTTTTCCGCCGCAAGCATCGGTTATATTTTTTGACAAATTACCTACTGACAAAACTGTGTTACCAATACCTTTTTTACCGATATATTCGCCAAGTTCTCTGTGATAACGGACTTCTTCATCACCAAGTTCGCCCATGTCGCCCAGTACTATTATGTAATCTTTATAAAGTTCACAAATTGTGTCCACAAAAGCACGCATAGACTCCGGATTGGCATTGTAACTGTCGTTAATTATCTCGTAGCCGCCTGCTTTAACAGCTTCCCAGCGTTTTTCAATCGGATGGTATTTCTTTAATCCGCTCTGGATTTCTTCCGTTGTCATACCCAAATTTTCGCCTACATTGATTGCAGCGAGGGCGTTTTCTATGTTGTAATCTCCGCCAACGTTGAGTTCGTAAGCATTGTTGCAGTATTCAAATTTTGAGTAATTGACATCCTTTTTAAGAATATTTACGTCAGAAATCGAATAAAAGACTTTCTTACCGTCAAAATTAACCGTTCTTTTTATTAATTCATCATCATGTGCGATGAAAAGGTTTCCCCGTTGGTATTTGACAATTTCGCACTTAGCTTTTGCAATATTTTCTCTGGAGCCGAGTCTGCCGATGTGTGCAGTTCCGACGTTTGAAATTACGGTTATGTCAGGCTCTGCGTATTTTGATAAGAGTTCAATTTCTCCAAAACCACGCATTCCCATCTCTAAAACCAAAACCTCGGTATTATCAGGGGTTTCAAATATAGTCTGACAAAATCCGATTTCGTTGTTGTGGTTTAGCGGGGTTTTGAATGTTTTAAATTTTTCTGAGAGAGTTGAAGCAATTATTTCTTTTGTGGTTGTTTTACCCGAACTTCCGGTTACTGCAACCACTGTAAAATTGAGCTTATTACGTCTGTAGTTCGCAAGTCTCAAATAGGCTTCCAAAGTGTCTTTTACCTGTAAAGTTCCGCCATCCCCTGTGCAGAAAGCACCGACAGCACCTTTTTCAACGGCTTGTTCAATAAATTTCTCGCCGTCAAAAGAGGCTCCTTTCAGAGGAAGGTAAAAATCTCCGGCTTGAATGGTTCTTGTGTCGGTAGAAATTCTCACTTCCTGCTCTAAATCACATTGTTTCAGGACTTTAGCGCCTGTAGCTTCAATCAATTCTCTTATCTTCATAAAACCATTCTACACCAAGGGGGGGGTAAATGTATAGAGCTGGTGAGTTGAAACTACAAGTTTAGCGGTTTTAGTTGAAGAGTTGAAAGGTTGAAGAGTTGAAAGGTTCGTATTTTCCCTCTCCTAGCAGGAGAGGGTCTTGTAGCCGGTTGGGTGTGCACCCTACTACTGTCATGCTGAACTTGTTTCAGCATCTTACCGGCTAGTAGTGATACTTATGGTGTGAAACTACCAACTTGCTATCATTGCGGTAGTAAATGTTTTGGTTGGTTTGAACTACAAGCCTGTTAGGTCCTGAAATAAATTCAGGACGACATTGCGTATCCTTAGCCAATAGGATGTGCATACTTGCGCACCGATAACCACACACTTAACAAAACTTTAGCATGCATGCAATTTTTTATGAACAAAATACTTTATATAAATAACGTAAGTGATTTTGGGGAAGAACTATGGCAGAAATTAACACTAATTATTTTAATCCGGTACCACAAGAAATCAAAACACAACCGTTTGCAAATGCTTATCCTTATGCGACTTCGATGCCTCAAGAAAAGACATTGAAGGACGAGTTTGTGTCTCAGCATAAGAAAAACGGCTTGGTCGAAAGATTATATAACGGAATAAAGAACTTAACCGGTTTAGGAACGGGTTCTAAAAAGGTTAAACAAGCTATTGCAAAAGCTGAAAGCGGTGAAATTGACGAAGCTTCAGCAAGAAATACTATTGATAAATACAGAAAATCCCAAGCTAATGGTGAACAAGCATTTGGTGATTTGATGTCAGTCGGTGCATCAGGTTTGACTTTCTTTGGATTGAGAAAATTGATTAAAAAACAAGGCGCATGGGCATCTCTTGCAGAGGGTGCAATGGCACCAATCGCAAAAGAACAGCATATTATTGCGAAACAATGTATGAAAATTATGAAATCTAAACCAAAATTTTTCTTAGCAACGGCAGGTGTAGCTGCTATTGCAGGTGCTTTTACTAAGTATTGGACTATGAAATTTAACAGAGTTGGTTCTGATGAATTTAAGATAGACAAGAAAAAGTTTAACAATTTACAAACTCCGACTGATAAAGCTATGTACA
>CAKVMU010000194.1 GCA_934773085.1 uncultured Candidatus Melainabacteria bacterium | reverse complement strand
GTTGAGTGAACGTGATCGTGTTTATCTTGTTGCTGCTTCGATTATTGCTACGCTTGGAGTTCCGGGAAAGGTTGCAGCACTTGAAAAACAGGAGTTAAAATCTTCTACAGAAAATGGAAATCGTGACGGCGATATTATTTTGCGCAAAATTAGAGCATTTTTGAATGAAAAAAATCTGCCACAGGAAAAACGAGAATTGATTATACGTACTCTTCAGAATACACTCACAACTGATAATATTAATAGAGTTGAAAACGGTGAAAGTCAGTTAAAACGTGTATTTACAAAAATAGTTGATGATTTGGGAATTTATTACAAAATAGGTTTAAGTACCGATTTTACTGGAAAACTGTTCAATGAGATGTACAGTTGGCTTGGCTTTTCACAGGACAAGCTGAATGATGTAGTTTTAACACCATCTTATGTTGCTACTCTTTTAGCACGTCTTGCAAGAGTAAATATGAATTCTTATGTTTGGGATTTCGCAACTGGTTCGGCAGGCCTCCTCGTTGCAGCTATGAATGAAATGCTTAATGATGCCAAAGAGAAACTTAAATCTCCAGATGAATTTATACATAAATCAGCTGAAATAAAGGCTAATCAGCTTCTTGGTCTTGAAATTCTTTCAGAAGTTTATATGCTTGCCATTCTCAATATGATTTTGATGGGTGATGGTAGTTCTAATATTTTAAATAAAGATTCATTAAAAGAGTTTAACGGTAACTATGGCTTTGATAAAACAAATGAAAAGTTTCCGGCAGATGCTTTTGTTCTTAATCCTCCATATTCAGCGCCTGGCAATGGTATGATATTTGTTGAAAAAGCTCTTTCGATGATGAGTAAGGGCTATGCTGCAATCATTATTCAGAGTTCCGCGGGTAGCGGAAAAGCAGTTGAGTACAATAAAAATATTTTGAAGCATAGTACTCTACTTGCAAGTATTAAAATGCCAATAGATCTTTTTATTGGTAAATCCAGCGTTCAGACCAACGTGTATGTTTTCCGTGTTGGAGAGGCACATCAAAAGGATGATATCGTTAAATTTATTGATTTCTCAAACGATGGATATACTCGTTCTGATCGAAAAAAAGCAAGCTGTAATCTTCGTGATACTGATCACGCAAAAGAGCGATATCAGGAAATTGTAGACTTAGTCCGTTTTGGTAAACAAAAGCTCAACATTTTTACCCCCAAAGAGTATTATGAGGCGACAATTGATCCGGATAATGGGGCTGATTGGAATAAAAGCGCGCCAATTGATACAAAACCTACATTAGAAGAGTTTGAGAAAACAGTTGCGGATTATCTTGCATGGGAAGTGTCAAACCTCTTAAAAAACCAAGATCTGGAGGATGACCGCTTGGGAAAATAGAGGCCTCACTTAATGAAAAGCTAAGAGCGGTTAAGTGGGGCGGATTTAAGCTAGGAGATTTATTTGAGGTTGTTTCATCTAAGAAACGCTTTGATGCAAATAAAGTAAAAATAATTAAAAGTGGTGGGCATCCATACATTGTTCGTCAGAGCACAGAAAATGGAAAAAAAGGAAATATTGATGAGCCAATTGAATTTCTTAATGAGGGGAACACTATATCCTTTGGACAAGACACTGCTACGATGTTTTATCAAGAAAAACCATATTTTACAGGGGATAAAATAAAGATACTTAAGCCCAAATATTCTCAATTCAGCAAGAAAAATGCGCAATTTTTCTTAATTTCTATGAGAAAAGCGTTCCATGGTTTTTCTTGGGGGAGTTCAAGGTTTAATGTTGAAACATTAAACAACCAAAAAGTATTACTTCCAGTAAGGGAAGAAAATTTAATTGACTTTGATTTTATGGAAAACTTTATTGCTGAGCTTGAGAATCAGCAAGTTGCTAAGTTGTCTGATTACTTGACAGCAAATGGATTTGACAATTATGAAGTGTCAAACGAAGAGCTAACAGCTCTTCGAAAACTTACAGAGATTGGGATTGATGATTGGGGAACATACACTATAGGTAGTTTATTTGCAAAAGTTGCAACAAAGAAGTTACCATACAAGGCAAAAGAGCTACCAAAGAAACCGATAGAGGATTGTGTGCTTCCTTGTCTTACATCAAGCTTTCAAAACCAGGGATTGAATTATTATGCTCCTAAAGTAGGAGCGACTATTATAAATAATGTGATATCGCTACCTTCTAATAGTGATGTTTACAGAGCTTATTATCAGTCAAAAGATTTTACAGTTCTTTCAGATTCTTATGCTATTCAATGGAAACTGACAGAGCATAAAATTACTCCAAATCAATATTTGTTTATGGTTATGTGCATCAACAAAGTAACTGATTTGCCAATTTACTCCTATAAAAATAAATTGGGAGGATGGAATGTTGTTAAGCGTAAACAAATTAATTTACCTCAGAAAAATGGAAAAATTGATTTTGATTTTATGGAAAGGTTGATTTCTGCTGTACGAAAACGGGTTATAAAAGATGTTGTTCTCTATACAGATAGGAAAACTGAAAATAATGAATAAGGGTTGTGAATAAATGTTAAGTATTAAAAAAATCTTAAATACAATATCTAATTTTAGATGTGAAATTGATGGAAAAGAAATAATATTTCCTGGTACTCTGCAAGAAAAAGAAGAAAATATCATCCTTATTACAATGTTTCCGATAGAAGAGTATCGAAAAATAGGGCTATATGATGAATTTGTTGTCACAGGAAAAATATCCGGTACAGAAATTACTTTAATGGGATGTCATATACAATCTGCATCATATACTATAGAGAATAATGATATCTCACTTTTTATAGTTCCAAATGAAATAATTGTTGGAAAATGTTTTTATTCAATGCCTATGGCAAAAAGAATAATTGTGTCCACTTCGGATTTAAATTATATGTTTGCTGGTTTATCACCTTTAGAATCTAATTATAACTTTACAAAAGAAAATCCTAGTGTTTTGAATTATACTTTTCCGAAATTGATTAATGCTAAGGATAAATACGGAGAAATAGAACTGTATCAAACGTTTGGTGCCAAATGTTCAATTGATGTTTATGAATATAGCATGATTTCAGTTATTGAGTATTCTTTTACAAAATCAATGCCGTTGATGGATGCCGTTGCAAAAATAGCTGCGGCACGAAGTCTTTTTTCATTTTTTGGAAATGGATATGTTGCATTTGGAAGTATTACTTTTGAAGACGATATGGAAGAAACTAAATATATTTTGCACCTGAATTACAAAGAGAAGGTTCCAGCGGTAAATGAACCATTTCTTATTACAACATCTATGTTTGGAAATCAATTTCAGAAAGTATGGGAATCTTGGCTGAATCTATATGAGAGTGCAAG
>CAKVMU010000193.1 GCA_934773085.1 uncultured Candidatus Melainabacteria bacterium | reverse complement strand
CATACAAACCATTGCAAAAAACGCCTTTATAAATGTTCCAATTGCTTTTCTATACTTAAATTCATCCATCTTTTTACACATCTGAATTAAAAGCAAAATTGTACAAACCGTTGCTGAAACGGATGTTGCAAGAGCCAACCCCAGATATTCAAGTTTCTTTACTAGTAAGATATTCAATCCAATATTTACAGCAACTGCAATCATTCCATTAATCATTGGTGTCTTCGTATCCTTCATAGAATAGAAGACTTTATTCAGAACATCTCTAAAAGATGCTCCCACAATACCCAATGCATAAATCTTCAAAGCACGACTTACAAACAAAACAGTGTTTTCGTTGAATGCTCCACGCCCAAATAAAATTTGCACAATTTCTTTTGAAAACACAAAAATCAATGCAGCTAATGGAAGTACTAATAATGACACCACATTAATATAAGTCAAAGTAAAAGAATTCTTCTCATCCCTGTTATTTCTAGCAAATAGTTCTGTCATTTTAGGATACAAGATTGTTGTCAAGCTTAAAATAACAACTTGTGTAACCATATTCGCAACTTCACTTGAATAGTTCAGTGCAGATACACTTCCCTCTACCAAGCCCGATGCCATCGATCGATCCACAATTGAATTCAGCTGATTTACACCTGTGCTGATAAATACCGGACCTACCAGTATTAGCATTTGCCTGATATTTGTATCTCGAAGATCTAAAATGCGCCGATGCTTGAAATCAGTTTTTTTCTTTATAAGCACCCTTAAGTAAACAAATTGCCCAAAGGAAGCTAAAAGGAGACCAACAGCAAGAATATAAGCATTCCCTACATAAAATCCTATTGCAATAAAAGCAATTTGAATCAAATTATAGGGAACATTTATCAAGGAGTTTTGATTGAAATAGCCCTCAATTTGCAAATACGCATTGTATACATATACCAAAATAATGGCAATACATGTAGGCATAATAATCTTTGCAAATTGATTGCATAGGATAAAAGTCTCTCCCTGAAATCCGCCTGCAAATAACTTCACAAGCTGTTTTGAAAAAAGGACTCCTAAAATCGTTAAAAAAACAGATAGCAAACAAAAGATATTAAACACATTATTTGCGAATCTATCTGCCAGCTCTTTGTTTTTCTTGACTTTTATTTCAGTGTACAGTGGGATAAAACCTGTTGTAACCGCTGTACCAAACACTGTAAATATAATCGCAGGGATATTTTGAACTGCAACAAAAACATCCGATACATAGCTAGTCCCATAGTAATTAGCCAAAACCATTTCGCGAACAAAACCTAATCCTTTTGCTATGAACGCTGCAAGAATCAATTCAACAACCTTTGTTGCAATGCTCTTATCCCTTTTTTGTGCCATTAATTGAATCCTCTCTTCACAGCCAGTTTAGCTTTTTTTCTAAGATAAAAGACCAATTTGCTGACCGTTATTTTCTTTCGATAGAACCATGCTACTTTTGCATAGAAATGCAATGTACTACATGTACCATGTTTTTTTATAAACTTATAATCAAGTTTATCTTTCTCAATTTCTTTAACAACATCCGGATATATCGCATAAATGATATCTTTTGAATATGTTTTTGCTTTAAAAGAAATTGGTCTTGAGAAAAGATGAATATACATATATTCTTCTCTCTTCACATTTGTCCCATCTAAATAATTTCTAATAATCTTGCCATTTTCCCAAGTAAACACCTGTCTGTTATTCTTATACCCATCTTCTTCTGGTAAATACAGCAAATAGAAACTTGTTGTAAATCTATCCAAGTGGGCAAAATTGGTTTCGTTATAATACGGTATTCCCAGTGCATCGTATATTTCGCAAATACCAACTTCATCAAAAAATTTTCCATCACCTGATGTGAATACATCCTTATAATTCGGAGCATTTTCCACTTGAACTCGATATCGTTGGTTAACCTCCGGCGTATTTCGGTAAATCACAGAATGTCCTTGAAATCCAATTTTGTCGTATTTTTCAAGTATCTCATCAGTTATGAAGGCTCTTATATCTCCAAAAATCAGGTCCATATCGCAATGGCCCCAGTAGTCATATGTTTTTAATTCATCACTGAATATTTCTCCATATGCAGGACGAAAATCACACAATTTCCATGCTTTGCTAATAACTATCGGAAAATCAAAATTATTCTGTATTCTTTCTTTTATACTGTCATAGGTGCAGTAATGTACTTTTACATTATTAGGGTAGTTATACACCGTCCTATCATCAGTAAGTAAAATCCAATCAACCGTTTTATTCGCTGCACATGAAAGCAGCCACATCTTAAATCCAGCCGGAAGTTTTCCAAAATATGGAACCAAATAAGCTATTGATTTCATCTATTCAATCCTTTCTTAACTGCCAACACATATCCAATCGGATATCCGCAAGTAACAAGTACCTTTCTATATATTCCATCAATTGAAGAAATGGCTTCCTTGTATTTCCGACCAATTCTAATATTATCTCGACTATATCCAATATATGCTTTGACAAACGCCTTTGGGTATTTCCAAAAATAGTCCATTGCCTCATTGATATAAAAGCGCCATAAATATATAGTTTCTCTTGCACGTCCCGTACTTTGTTTAATCACAGAATTTTCTTGATCGTGATAATATGCTCTTATGTTCTCATCAATATAGCGAGTCTTGTACTTTCTTGCCATTCTCCACCAGACAACCGATTCCGGATAGAACTTGAGTTTTTCATTTGGTTCTGGAAATGGAATTTCCTTCATTACATCGGTACGAACAATATTCCATTTTTCAAAGCAAAGCCTCTGTATAAAATAAGCATCCAGATCATTACTGTCAAACATATGCTGCGGATAAGATCCAATCGGTGTTCCATCTTCAGCATTATAGCATTTTGCAATAACGCCTTTATATTGATTTCTTTCCCCTTCAGGTATTGATTCCCATGTATTGATAAAAACCTCTAATGCATTTTCCTTGAAAGAATCATCTGAGTCTGCAATTAAAAACAGCTCCGATGTAGTTTCCTGCAGTGCCCTGTTTATTGCCGAATGCTTTCCTGCATTTTCTTGATAAATATATATAATTTTAAAATCTGCTTCTTTTTCAAATTCTTCTACGAGACTTTTAGTATCATCTGTTGACCCATCATCCACAATAATCCAAATAAAATCCCTGAATGTCTGCATCTTTAGACTTTCAAATACCCGAGATAAAGATTTTCTTCTATTATACGTCGGTGTAAAAACTGTAATTCGTTCCATTTTTCTCTCCATCATTCTTACTATTTCTTGTTGTCATACCAGCTATTGACATTATTAGATATATTAGAATCCAAATATCTGTGCTACCAGCTCCAAAAAGG
>CAKVMU010000192.1 GCA_934773085.1 uncultured Candidatus Melainabacteria bacterium | reverse complement strand
TATTTTGCCAAATACAGCAAGAACAAGAATTAGACAGGGCTTTCAACAGACTTCGAGTGCTTTTTTGGATTATCCGGTAAAAGGTTTACAAGGGGATATTAACTCAAACTTTTACGAATTCTTAACGATGGGTATAGTTCCGTATTTGGCAGGCAGTGCGATGTTTATGCTTGTTTTCAATGTTGTGAACAAGTTCTTGGATGCAGCTTCTCAAAAGAAAGCTTCAGCTGTCGGTAAAAAGATGGCACTGGGTGTTGTTCTTTACGGTATAATGAAAACTCTTTCAAAAAATCTTGTAACAAAACCTGTTAAGTCAGCTACAGGTGTAGACACAGAAATGCCGTATGAAAATATTGTTTATCCTCTTCCGAAAGAAGCAGGTGAAGCCGCTAATATTGAGGTTCAACACCAACAAAGAAAAGTGTTTGACAGTAAAGAATTCTTCAGAAAAGATTTATTAGACAGAAAATATTTTGACAATGTCGCTAAAAAACTTGGATTAGGTGAGGATTTAAACGATTCAGTAACTGAAACAACTCCGATTATTCAAAATATTGTTGCAACTACAAATACAGCAAAAAGTTTGGCATCATATTCTTGGGCAGCAGTTGGGGTCGGTCTTGCGGTTCAAGATGCTTGGGGCGACTTCTTTGATTCAATTTCAAAAAGAACCCACTATTTACCAAAAGAAGAGGAAGGAATCTTCTCTAAAGCTGCTCACAAACTTCAAAATTCAGGTAAAAATCTTTGGGATGTAACAAAAGCATTTGGTCGCTCTTTGAAAAATTCTTGTGGTGAACTTTGGAACGGTAAGCCCGCTGATTCATTCTATATGCGCAATGCAGGAAAAGGTCTTGTTGGATTTGCAGCTTTGCTAACTGTATTTTTAACGGCAAATACAATTATCAGAGCTAAAAATATGGCTAAGAACAAAAACGTCGATACAATAGATAAAAGCAAAGAAAGTATGGTGATTTAGGTATGGCAATTCAACCGATACAATTGAATATCGAACAGAACCAACCTTCTCAAAAGAAGGCTCATACACCGTACAGGCAGGCTGAAGGTACTATTGCTACCGAAAACTTAGTTAAGCCATTGCCTCCGAAAGGTCATTTGATTCACGACAATATAGGTAACAGTGTCAAATACTTCTTTGAAGATATTGCGTATGATATGAAATCTGTTAAGAATGGTTTTAACGGTACTGCGAATGATCACCAATTGGGCAGATTAAATGATGTTGGTCTAAAACTTGGTGGTGTTGGAATTGCGGCTTATCTTGCATCAAGAACCACTAATCCTAAAGCAAGATTGATGGAATATGTTGGTTTGATAACCTTCTTGACTTCAATGTCTTTGTATCCAAAAATAGCAATTAATGCTCCGGCTAAGATTATCAATGGTTTTGATATTGATAAACAATACATTGATGATCAAGGCAGAAAAAAATCTGTTATGCAAGATGGAAACTATGTTCCGTTTGATATGTATTTAGGAAAACTCAAGGAAGAAGACTTGGATGCTATTGGTGATTCAATGGGTGTTCCGAGAAATATCAAAAATAGACATGATGTTGTAAAAGAACAAATGAGAAAGGTTTCTGTTCAAAACAATACATTGTGGATGTTAACAGCCGGATTGGCAACTCCTTTGATGACAGCTTTGGCTTGTTGCGGATTTGAACAATTAATCGGTAAAGGAATGGAAGCTTCAAGAAATAAAAATTACAATACCGAAATTGAAAATCTTTTGAAAATAACTTCCGAAATGTCAATTGATGAAGTTAAGGATAATACTTTCAGCAAAGATGTCGCAAGACTTTTGAGTGGTTATAAAGGTAAAGAAGTTCCAGAAAACGAATTTAAGACTTTATTGACAATGTTGACAGACCAACTTGATAATAATACTTCAGAAGGTATTAAAGCTGATTTGGAAAAACTTTTGAGAAAAGGTTCAGACGGAAAAGACTTGTTCGTTTTGAATTCAGATTCAGGCGACGATATTATTGCAGCTATTAAGAATGTTATTCCTAAAAAACAAGCACAAACATTGGAGCAGGCAATTCTTCCTACAAAGAGTGAAGTTGAAACTGCGATTAAACAAGTTGTTAAGGATGCGGATTTTGCTGACAGCAAGGCTGTAAGTTCAGAAAACCTTGTTAAAATAAGAGAAGCTCTTAACAATGTTTTGAAAGAAAAATTTTCTAAAGTAGAAGGTCTTTCAAAAGAAGGTTTGGAAGCATTAAGACATGATGCGTTAGATAACATTATGAAAACGTTATCTTCTAAAAAGACTCTGTTTATGGATGAATCTGCGTTTAATGACATCGTTTCTTTGTCCAAAATTATAAGCGAATTCAAAGATAATCAAAAAGCATTGGATAAATGCAAATCATTCAAGTTTGAACAAGCACCGGAGACCGTTTTGGCTCGTTACTACGGAAAATTTGAAAACGCATTCTTAAAAGAACTTGGTATTTCATTTGGCGACTTGAGAAAAATGAGAGATTCATCATCATACACTCAAGAACTCTTAGATAAGAAAATGACAGAGTTGTGCAAGGATGAAGCTCGTTATACAAAGACAATGGAACGTTTGAGCAAAATTATTTCCGAGATGGAAGTTGCACTGAACGGTTCAAATCCGGATGAATCTTATGTTCAGAAATTGATTAATGGTATTGAAAATAATTACAATAATACAGCAAGAAGACTTGATTTTATTGGTAAATTTAACAAGACTGTAGATAGACTCGTTAAGGAAGACGTTTCAAACTTGGGACATTCCGTAACTTCAAGAAACGGTGTATTTGATTTGTTAGACGGAGTTATTCCAAATACAGCCGGTTCAATTGCTGAAAGAGCAAAAGGTTTAGGTTCTTCTAAAAATCTTGAAATATCAAGAATTATAGACAGATATTCCGGAGCAAGAAACTCTTTCTATAGAGTTTTACATACGCTTGATTTCTACAAACGTGCGAACGCATCAGGGGAATTTAGTTCAATTCCTGAGTTGGCTGAAAAATTGTCTAAGATGGGTAAAGAGGTTCTGTTATCAGCAACAACATCTGACCATACGTTGAAATTGGATACAGTAAATGCTCAAAAATTCTATAAAGATTTTATGAACAATACTTATAAGATTGAGGAATTCAATGGTACTAAATCTAAAGGTTTTGTTACAGATGCCGCAAAGGATGCTTTAAAAGGGGTAAGCGGTTCTGAAAATGGCAGTGTGTTGGAAAGATTCCAGTATTATATTGCAAGATTCAAAAACTTGATGACAAATTATAATGTTGATTTTACTAAGAGCTCTCATATTGAAGATGAAAAAGCACTTAAACAATATGCACAGTCTGCACGTACA
>CAKVMU010000191.1 GCA_934773085.1 uncultured Candidatus Melainabacteria bacterium | reverse complement strand
TCTCTGTACTGAGCGGCAGGCAAATTCGCCGGATTATCAATCTCAACGACTTCACCATCAGTTTTATGAACTTTATAGATTACAGAAGGTGCAGTTGTTACGATAGAAAGATTGTACTCCCTTTCCAATCGTTCTTGCGCAATTTCCATGTGAAGCATACCTAAGAAACCGCATCTAAAGCCAAAACCTAACGCACTGGATGTTTCCGGCTCAAAAGTTATTGAACTGTCAGAAAGTTTCAATTTTTCCAACGATTCTTTAAGCTCGTGGTAATCTTCATTATCTACCGGATACATGCCGGAGAACACCATTGGCAAAGCCTCTTTGTACCCAGGCAATGGTTCTGAAGCCGGCGCATCCACGTGAGTAAGCGTATCACCAACAAACCTTGTTATTTCTTTTATTGAACCCGCAAAATAGCCAACATCGCCACATACAAGCTCGTTTACCTGCACTCGATTCGGAGTCAAATAACCGAGTTCAACAATTTCGTACTCTTTTCCGGAAGCCATAAACTTAACTTTGTCTCCGAGTTTCATTTTGCCATCCATAATCTTAAAGAAACAAAGTGTTCCGAGATACGGGTCATAAGCGCTGTCAAAAACAAGTGCTCGCAAAGGTTTGTCACTTGTATCCACAGGTGGTGGAACGAATTCAACAATTGCTTCCAACACATCTTCAATTCCTACACCGGTTTTGGCGGAAACAGGTATTGCCATAGAAGTATCTATACCCAAGATTTCTTCAATCTCGGTCTTAACTCTTTCAACATCTGCTGACGGAAGGTCGATTTTGTTTATTACCGGAATAATTTCCAAATTTTGTTCAATCGCCATATAAACATTGGCTAATGTTTGCGCCTCAACCCCTTGAGTTGCATCCACGATAAGAAGAGCCCCTTCGCAAGCGGCAAGAGAGCGTGAAACTTCGTATGAAAAATCTACGTGCCCCGGAGTATCAATTAAGTTGAAAATATATTTTTCACCATTTTTTGCAGTATAGTTCATCCTTGCAGCGTTCAGTTTAATGGTGATACCTCTTTCCCTTTCAATATCCATCGTATCTAACAGCTGTTCTTGCATATCTCTTTCGGCAATTGTTCCGGTTGCTTCCAAGAGTCTGTCAGCAAGGGTAGATTTGCCGTGGTCAATATGCGCAATTATACAAAAGTTTCTTACATTATTCCTATTCATTTACATTTCCTTCTGCAGGTACTGCTGCTTCCGCTTTCGGCCTTAGTTGCGGAGCTTCATCTTTTCTATCAAACAAATGTTTAACTTTATATCCAAAAGTCTTCTTTTCAGCCTCAAGAGCTTTTGCCTCCTTAACAGCTTCTTCAATATTTGTAGCTGTGCTGCCTTCTACCGGTTCAGGGAGAGAGTTAACGTAATCCACAGCGTTTTGATATTCTGTTGTTGTAGCAAGCCATTTGAATGATTTTACCAGTTTCAAAGGTTTTGCGACATCACCTCTTACAACAATTTGGAATTTTGTTGCAGAATTATCAACATACTTGTTTGAGAAACTTGGAATCGCATTCATTTCATCTTCTGAAATCATTTCACAGAAGATAGAGAAAGCTTTCGCCGTAACAACATTTAAGCTTGCTGCGCTGTTCAAAAGGTTTGCAGGGTTAATTGCACCGATTGGTCCTAAAAGGTTAGAAACCAAAGATGCCATCCTTGCTCTAACTTTCATATCAGCATAATTTCTTAATAAATCGAATTCACCGACAATATGCAAGCTTAGTATATTTCCGAGAGATGTAATCGGATTGATATAACAAATTCCGTCATCAAAGCTCAAAGAACCTGTTAAATCAGAAAAATGTGTTGTGTCGATTGTCAAAAGTCCGTCAATAATACCGCCCAGCGCTGTTTGGAAAAATTGAGATTCTCTGATGTTTTCCGCAAGAATGAAGTTTTCTAATTTTCCGAAAGGTCCGAATTGACCGTTTTTGACTTTAAAATCTACGTTTCCTTTCAAACTCTTCATCTGCTCTTCGTAAGTTGCACCTTTGAGAGAAATCATTGCCTTAAAGTCAGCCGTTCCGCTCAAAGTATCTTTCATGCCGGCTGCATCACGCAAAGCTTTATCCACATTTAATCCTTTGCCGTTAACATTAATGTTCATCAATGTTGTCAAAAGATTCATGGAAATATTACCGTTTACACTGCCGTCAAAAACATTGGTTCTCAAATTATTTAAGTAGAAAATATTGTTTGCCATTGATATTCTTGAAACGGTGTTTCTTAGGTCAATATTACCGGAGATAATTCTCGCCATATTAATTGAACCTGCCTTGATTTCCACAGGAATATCCGCTGCAGAAGAAGATGTTGAAGAAGTTGAACCGCTAGATTGAGGAAGATATTTCATCGCTCTTTCTGAAACTTTCATAAGTTTATCCACGTTGATATATCTTGAAGAAACATCAAGGTTTAAGATATTGAAAACAGGTGCCGGTAATAAACTAAACGAACCTTTTGTTTGAATATCAGAACCATTCATAATCAAATCATTCACGCTGAAATCAGCTTGATGACCTTTGAAACTTAAATTACCTCTTCTCAAATCCAAGAAAAGTTCCGGAATAGAAAGGTTTGTTATTTCAAAACCTCCACGCATTCTTGGTGCTAAAGTTTCGCCAAATACAAACGCTCTGCCGTCAACCTTGAAAGATGATTGAGGGAACACAAAGATTTTGCCGGTCAACGCTTTAGGCATCGTAATTTTGAGGAGGTTAATTCTGTCACCCGCAATCGTACCGTCAACATTCAAAATATCATCAAGGTTTACAATCTCATTTCCTTTTTCATCAACAGAAACATTTCTTGTGAAGAACCCTGTTTTTTTGATTTTTATTCTGTTTCCTTTGAAATCAATTACTGATTGCAAAGAAATATTTTTGCCTTGAAGTTCTGTAAAATCAACCGGTGTAATAAAGTTTGATTTATCAGAAAGTGCTTGAGCAAACAATGTCTGTTTTTTGCCATTACCGTCGAATGTCACTTTCACAGGTATACTGCCTGTAGAATGAATGAACGGCTTAAATTCTCTTCCGATAAGTTGTATCAAATCTTCGGTCGCCACATTACCCTGAGCAATAAAGTTGATTGATTTAAGCTTATTATAATCAATAACCCCACCAGAATATGTTATTGAAGATTTGTTATTAAAGTTAAGTTTGTTTTCTTTTATAACAAAATTGTTATCCGCAATTTCGGCTTCAAAAGAAGGTGCTGAAACAGAAGATTTTGTTTTCGGCAAAACTACCGACAAGCCGGTGTTATTCATTTTACCTGCAAGAGTTTTTGAGTCGCAGAAGAATTCTGCTCCAAAATTCTTATCCGTCACAACAAAATTTCCTGCTCTGTCTGAAAT
>CAKVMU010000190.1 GCA_934773085.1 uncultured Candidatus Melainabacteria bacterium | reverse complement strand
TGTATTGACAGATTGTCAGGCAGAAAAGCTGTTATGAACGAAATGCAAAACAACAGTGGCAGAACTACAATGAAGTTCTCTATTCCGGCAAGAGGTCTAATCGGTTTCCGTACGGAATTCATCCGTATGACAAGAGGTGAAGGTATTATGTACCACACTTATGATGATTATAAACCGTATGCAGGCGATATTCCTAAGCAAAGAAGCGGTTCAATCTTGGCTCACGAACAAGGCGAAGCTATTCCTTATGCGTTGGCTCAATTTGAAGACAGAGGTGTGTTCTTCGTAACTCCGAAGACAAAGGTTTATCGTGGTATGATTATTGGCGAAGGCAACCGACCTCAAGATATTGTTGTAAATATTTGTAAAACCAAAAAATTGACTAACATGAGAAGCTCAACGGCTGATGTTATGGTAACTCTTCAAGCGCACAAAGAATTGTCATTGGAAGATTGCCTTGAATATATCGGTGATGATGAACTCGTTGAAATTACTCCGGAAAATATCAGAATGCGTAAGCAAGATTTGGTAAAATTCCACAGCATTTAACGCAGGGATGAGGGGTAAATGTGTTTGATTGGTACGTCAAAACTACTGGCTTGGCGGTTTTGAGTTGTAGGATGCGGTAAATCGAAGATTTACCGCATCAAAAACTTACATCAATCCTTTGCACAAAACAAATCTGCCGAGGGGAACAACTTCGCAATAGTGTGAAAGTGAATCTACTAAACATTGGTTATCACAAAATCCACCTGAGAGGTAAATCTTATCCGGTTTTTTTGCAAAATTCCATGCGTTGAATGCGATTCCATGTACAAATTTTGAGATGGCTTCTGCGGGTTTTGAGCCGCCGGAAATTGCATCCATAATTTTTTCCATTCCGAATATTCCGCAAGTGACTGGGAACTTTTCCGGATTAAAATTCAATTCTTCTGCACGAACTTCATAGAATTTTAGAAGCATTTCTACTGTTGCTCCGGTAGAACTTGCGCACGATGTGTTCCAGTCCATGTCGTGAAATTTTCCGTCTTTAAATCTTATCCATTTTGCATCACGGCTGCCCAAGTCTAGAACTGTTGCATCGGAAGAAATATTTATTTTTTTTGCTCCGTTTGCAAGAGCAATGATTTCATTCTCGCTCGCATCGGACATATGTCCGCAAGATTTGTCTGCTGTGATGTTCAAAGATTTAATAATATTTGATGGAACTATGTAGTAATAATTCTCGTCTTCAACATTAACAAGAAACTGCTCGTCAAAGCAGTTTCTGTCAGTTATTATTTTTGAATATGTTGTTCCTGCGTCTAAGTAAATCATTAGAATCTCATAAAGTTCATATCATGTTTTTCCAGATAATCTTTCAAATCACGTTTGATTTCCGGAGCCAAGATATACAATACAATAATGTTTGGAACACACATTGCAATCATCATAGCATCCGTAATATTTATGATTGATGAAACATTCATTGCAGAACCGATTACAATGAACAAACAGTAAATAATATTGAATGTCAAAACTCTTTTCTTTCCTTCACCCAACAAGAAAGTCCAAGCTTTCTGTCCGTAATATGCCCAAGAAATCAAAGTAGACATTGCAAACAAGATTGCGATTATTGAAAGAATTATTGGGAAGAACGGAATTACTGATTGGAAAGCATTTGATGCAAGTTCAATACCGGAAATTTGACCGATATGTCCAGCCACATCTACACCTTTGTTTTCCAATGTAATATAGTAAAGCACAATTGTTAAAGATGTGAACAAACACAAAATGCCGGTTAAGAATGTTTCCAACAATGCTACGAAACCTTGAGAAACAGGTTCTTTTGATTGTGCAGTTGCGTAAACAATAGCAGCAGCACCTGTTCCTGCTTCATTGGACTGAACTGAACGTCTTAAACCAATGATGATTACCCCGAAGATACCGCCGGCAACTGAGAGCGGATGGAAAGCTTCTTTTACAATCATAGCAATTGCATGTCCGATGTTCGCATAGTTTGCAAAAATAACAACCAAACCGGAAACAACGTACATCAAGCACATTGTAGGAGTAAGAATTGTTGTAACTTTTGCTATACTCTTAATTCCGCCAACTACAACCAAACCGATAAGTATAGCTGCAACCAAACCGATAACCCAAGTGAATCCGTGGAATATACTGTGTTCTCCGCCAGTAATAAATACAAGTTGGTGAGCTGTTTGGTTAATCTGAATCATGTTACCGCCTGTAATACCGCCACCGATACAAAGGATAGCGAATAAAACTGAAAGCGGTTGACCTAGCCAACGCATTTTCTTTCTGGTTAAACCGTGTGCGATATAGTGCATTGGTCCGCCAGATACGGAACCGTCGAGGTTAAATCTTCTGTATTTAACAGCGAGAGTAGCCTCTACAAATTTTATTGACATACCTAAAAGTGCTCCAAAGAAAATCCAGAAAGCAGCTCCAGGTCCGCCGATTGAAATTGAAATTGCAACGCCTGCAATACTTCCGATGCCGATTGTGCCGGAAAGCGCTGTTGCCAATGCTTGGAATGAACTAACTTCGCCGCAACCATCATGACTTTTTTCAGGTTTTGCAGTGATATTATCGATTGCGTGTTTAAGTCCCCAAATTGAGATTCCTTTTAGATAGAATGTAAAAAATATTCCGGCGATAAGTATCCAAAAAATAATTATAGGAACTTGTCCGCCGCATATTGAAACAGGGAAGAATATTATATTCGCAATAGCATCCGATACAGGTGCAATATTCTTATCAATCCACGCATCTACGCTCATTGCTTGAGCTGTTTGCAAGCTCATAATCATTGTAAGCAACATCATCAAAATTTTTTTCATAGGCTCTTTTCCCTTAATTCGCTTTTAAAATGCTATTTCGACATCTTCATAATTTTATCAAAAACATGTCAAATAGTTAAATAATCGTTACAATTTGGTGTAAATGTAACAATTTATTCGGGTTTACTTTTTCTGCTTAAGTTGACCCTTTGTCTATGTGGGGCTTAATTTAACGTTTTTGTGTTAAAATTTAGAGGTACGATGATGTTTTATAATAGGGGACGGAAATATGAAGAAATTTTGTAAAATATTCGGTTTTACTCTACTCGGTCTCGTAGCAATTGCATATCTTGCTTTTTTGTTTGTGTTGCCAAATGTTGTTGATATAAACAAGTTCAAACCTGATGTGCAGAAGATTGCAAAAGAACAGGCTAATGTATCTGTAGATTTTAAAAATGCAAAAATTATCACGACTCCGTTACTGGGAGCAGGTATTAAAGCAGAAAATATTTCCGTAAAACTTCCGGATAATTCGTTGTTATTCTCGGCTGACAGTTTTAAAACAAGAATTGCGCTTCCGAGTTTATGTCTTTTGACAGTAAAAGTTTCCGCATT
>CAKVMU010000189.1 GCA_934773085.1 uncultured Candidatus Melainabacteria bacterium | reverse complement strand
ATCCCAATGCGTGTGCAATTTCGTGCAAAGCAGTGTTGTATACTTGGTTTTGTGAAAAGTACTCATTCTGAGAATCTTTCAAATAAAAATTAATAGTCATATTTTTGAGTTTACCCGTCAAAACATTTGGAGTTGTATATGCAACTATGTACTTGAAATCGTCTGATGTAGCCGGATTAACAGAGTTAAACTTAATAATGATATTCGGATTTTTACTTTCCCTTGTGAATAAAATCTGGTGCGAAGTTGCTTTTTCCCACTCAGTAAGAGCGTTTTCAATCTCTTTTTCAAAATATTCCGGAATATCTCCGGTTATTTCGATATTGTATGTAATCGGCAACTCTCCCCAGTGCATAACTTTTTGATTAAAAACGGCTTGCGAAATGTAGTTATGAGGGTATTTTCTGTAGATTTCTCTTTTTAAATCGTACAAAAAATATTCAACTAATAACTTTGCATTGTCATTAATTGGGTAGTTTAGAAAATTGACAAGTTTTTCTTGAGCGTTGATGTCTAGTGGAGAATTAATCAACGAATTAACGTATAAATCTCGTTCTTTTGAACCGGTAAAGCCGGCTGTAAAAGCTTTTTCGTAGTATTCTTGTGCGTGTTGCATATCATTTTTTTTAAAATAATAATCAGCACGCATTGCATAGATATCATCAAGGTGGGTGTTGTAATAACCGATTCCGCAGAGGGCTGCCACCAATACGCAAATCGCTAGAACGCTTTTATTCAGCGTCATCTTTTACCCCTTTATCGATGTTTAGGGTTTTAACTAAGGCTTTCACGTCTCCTTTAAGTTTAAAATATTCTGCAAACTTTGGAGTTGTTTTTATATTAAAAGAGCGTCCGTTTTTATCCTTATGACGTGAAATCAAACCTTTTTCAAGTAGTTCTTGTACGTGTTCATACGCATTTGAACCACGCAAATCCTTAAGTAAAGATTGTCTGATAGGTTCTTTGAGGGCAATGACGGTTAGTGTCTTGAGAACAGGAGGCTTAAGCTCAACTGGACAGAGTTTTTCCACAATGTCGAGGTGTTCGGCTTTAACTTGCAAAATATATCCGTTTTCGTCATCAATTTCGAGCGCACCCTCTCTTGAGGCATAATCCATAATTAATTCCAATAATGCTTCTTCAACTTTTTCCGGTTCTTCCTCAAGTATTTGTGCGATATCGTTTATCTGAAGAACTTTTGCCGTAACAAACAGAACGGCTTCAATTCTGGACTTTAACTGTTCCATTTGTATCTCCTATAATACTTTTTGCATTTTCCACTGCATCAAAAATGTTGTCTTCTTCTGCTTGTGTATCTTGTTCAGAAGATTCTTTGTGCGGACATTTTACTACGTATAAGTCTGAGTAAAACTCGTCTTGTACCAAGTCGTAATCGCTGTCTACAGTCAAGAAAAGAAGTGAAATGTAAGCATTAACTCTATCCATTCCGAGGAGAGTTAATTCTGTCAATTCAATTCGGTCTTGTCTGTTCAAAATTTCTTCAAGGTTTGCTCTGAGTCTTTGAACCCCATTTTCAATATATTCATCGTGAGCAAGATTAATAATGTCGTCCGGTGTAAGTCTTGCATAGCTCTGCACTCTACGTTTTGCTCTTTCGTGAGCGTTTTTGAGAGATTGCTTTTTATCAAGCATTTCGTAGAATTCCAATTGACGAATCAAGTCTCTCAATGTTACGACACGATTGTGATTAAGTCGTACACTTGTTCTTCTTTGCAAGACTTCATCTATAGAGATTACGTTGTTTGTCGGAATATATTCTTCGCTGTAATCCAACGGAGCATCGTCATCATATCCGAATTGGTCGTCTTGCGGTTGATTTTCAAAGTCAAGAATATCAATACCTTCAAGAACGTTGGATTTGAGTTTCAAAAGGATTGCGGCAAATAAAAGAGTTCTGCCTGTTAGTTTTAAATTTTTAGCTTTTGATTGGAATAAATGAGTCAAATATTTGTCAGTAACTTCAACAATATCAACGTTCCAAGGGTCAATTTTTCCTTGTTTTGCCATACTAACAAGAATCTCAATCCCGTCAACTTCCGCTTCCTGAATTATGTTTTGCGGAACTTCTGGATGAGTCTGTTCGATGTTATTCAAATGTCCGATATTATTTACTGCCATACTTTTATTTTAATTTATCCCTTTAGTCTTTTTATCCTCTGTTTTTACGAAACCAATTTTATTGGAGTCTGTATCAATATTTTATATATTTACCCCTACTCCCTAGTCTCGGAGTTTAACTCCTGTAACTTTTGAGATACCCTTTTCTTTTTGAGTTACACCGATTGTACGGTTAGCTGATTCAATCATCGGTTTTCTGTGGCTTACAACAATAAATTGTGTCTTTTCAGCTTGTGATTGAACTATGTGAGCAAGTTTTTCGACGTTAATACCGTCAAGGCTGGCATCAACTTCGTCGAAAGCGTAGAATGGTGCCGGCATATATCTTTGTATTGCAAATACAAAAGACAATGCGGTAATAGCTTTTTCTCCGCCAGACATACCCGCAAGTCTGAGATGCTTATCTTTATCTCTCGGGTGAGCTTCAATATCGAGTCCGCCGGCAAACGGGTTCTCTTCATTTTCAAGAATCAAAGTACCTTCACCGTCTGAAAGCTTGTGATAAATATCTTTGAACTGTTCGTTAATGGAGTTATAAGTTTTGAGGAATGTTTCTTTTTTTACATCCTCGTAACCCTTCATTCTTTCAAGAATTTGTGCACGTTCAGTGGATAGAGTTTCTATTTGACCTTGCAACTCTTGTTGGCGAGCCAATACTCTGTCGTAATCTTCCAGTGCTCTCATATTTACTGCGCCCAATTCATCCATTCTCTTTTGGAGTCTTTGGATTTTAGCGGTAATTTCGTCGATGGACATTTCAATCGGAGTTAAGTCGTTAACATTTATACCGGCTTCTTCAAGGGTTGTTTTTGTTTCTTCCAGTTGAGGTTCAAGTTCACGTCTGCGAGCCTTGAAGGATTCGATTTGTTCTCCGATTTTTTCAATGTCTGATATTTTTAAGTTCTTCTGAGTTTCTAAATCCACTAAATCTTTGTTTATTGAATCTCTTTGGTTTAAGAGTTCTCCCAGTTTTTCGGTAATTTCTTTGATTTGCTCATCCAGAACTTCTAGCTTGCTTTCTTGTTCTTTAATTTCTTCTGCAAATTTCGCTTTATCAAGCTCTAATTCTTTATTTACACCTAAAGAACGTTCAATAGTTTCGTTGTGAGTGTTGATTGTGGTGTTAATAAAGTCAATTCTCTGGTGCAAACCTTCAATTTCGTTGTTTGCATCAGCCATGTTCTTTTCATAACGTTTGATTTCTGCTTCAACACCAGCCGTTTTTTCTTTCAAATCTTTCAAATCAGCATCATTCATAAGC
>CAKVMU010000188.1 GCA_934773085.1 uncultured Candidatus Melainabacteria bacterium | reverse complement strand
CCTGTTTCCATTCCCGGCTTATACTTTGTTGCTCTTACCGGCTTAGTCTGATATGTCTTTGCATTCTCCTCAAAAACTTTGTTCAATATAAAACTGTTTACATCCATAATTTAATGCTCCTTCCTTGTGAAAATATATCCTTTTGCAGCAGAGTAAAAGGCATCTTTAAATTTTTCTAGCTGTTCAGAGGTAAGTTCTTTTTACAGCTCTCACACGCTTCCTTTTTATTCTGTTGCTTGTAATAATATCTTCCATTGTAGTATTCATGTTTAATTACCTCTTCACTAATAAATACACTTTTTATGATCCATTTTCCCCTCTGTATGGAAATTTTTTTTAATATTTTTCATACTTTCTGATTCTTTCAAGTTTTCCTTTTTCTGATTCTTATATCTTACTCTGGCTCTCGGTTTGTATTTATTGCAATGCTGGCAGTAATGAATGCGTGATCCGCTTTTCTAGCTTTAGTACATAATCTCGCACATATATAATACAAGCAAGGTGTCTGTCTATCTGTTGCCATTAGTTGTGAACTCCTCTCAATTCTTTAAGCTGAGATAACATTGTCTGCTTATCTTCATCGGCTACTTCCTTATCAAATAGAAAAACCTCACCCAGCTTTTCGGTGTATGGAATTTCCAATGCTTCCAGAATGGCTTCAATTCTTGCCACTTCTGTCCTGTCTATTTGATGATTTATTATTGTTGCTGATAAATACTTCATCTATTTCTTTGTCGTATTCAATTTTTATGTTCATTTTGTGCCTCCTTATTAAGTTCGTTGCATCTAGTTTCTGCTTCTTCTTGTGTGGTAAATAGCAGATTTTTACTTTCTGCAATATTTCTCTTCTTTCCCATATCATCAAAATAGGTATATTTCACACTGACATTACCGCCTGTGGATGCTGATATTCTGATTTTATGGATTTTGATTTTCTCTGGCTTATACTCTTTTGGTTGGCGTGCTGATGCTCCTTGACATTTAGGACAGATAAAGGATTCATATTTGATTGTGACTTTACCATATCCATGACAGATTGAGCATTGATTCTGTTTGGCTGCTATGTCGGTACATACATATAATTCCTGTCCTATGTTGAATTTCGTGTTTATTTGCATTGTGTTGACCTCTCTTTCCTGTGTGGTTTTGTTGTAATGATACTGGTTACATCTAAAAATTGCTTTCTATTTACGATAAGCCTTTTTACTGCAAAATTCCTTGTTTTTGTCCTATATAGTAGTGTTTATTATAGTTACAAAACAATTCTATAAATTATATATATAATTCAAATATTCTCACTATATAGGAAGAATTTACCATATTCCATTATTTCTAGTAAATAGGTAGGTTATCGTGCTTCCTAAGCAAAAAAGTATAGGAAAATTAAGCATTTTCGCATTTTGCGATATATGGTACGATAACCAATTTATTCATTCTTTTCAATTTTTGCGTTATATTCTGCTTCAATATCATCCATAATATCACGCAAATTTTCTTTCGCTCCCTTTAACCAGTACAGATTATCATTTGCAAGAATTGGTTTTCCTAACTCATACTGCTTTTCGATCTTATCCATCATGTACTTAATTCCAGTCTGCATACCAGCTTGAAATCCTAAGTTAAAAAGCTCCTGTCTGTTCTCTGCATTTTCCTGTGATCCGTTCATTATCTTATCCATCTCCTTTGACATTTCTCTCATAGCTTTAATAAATTCCTTTTCCATATTCAATCAACCTCCGTTATGTGTAAATTATCAGTAATACCGCAATTATGCTTTCTATAATAATTTGCAGTATAATTTGCTTTGTTATTGGCTTCGGCTCTCTATTCACCTAACCTCTCCTTCCTTTTGTGTCCTACATATATACAATGCACTTTTTGAGAATAATTTTCCCCATCCTACCAGAAAATTTATAATAATTCGCTTTTCTTTTTGATTTGTTCTAAGTTAGGGTTTAAGTATTTCAATGTGGTTTTTATACTGGTATGTCCTGCTTGATTTGATACCTCATTGATGCTATATGCTCCACTCTCCAATGCATTATAACAAAAGAAGTGCCTAAGCATATGAGGATGGATATGGTAGCCATCAACACTAAATTCATCAAATACCTTATTGATAGTGGACGGATTCAGAATCTTTCCTTTGCTGTTATGGAACAAATAGTCTGATTCCACATTATCTGACCTTTGGTATTCCCTTATAGCAGAGATAACCTTAGAATTGATAATGACAGTCCTTTGCTTTTCTCCTTTTCCGTCTGCTACTCTAATCTGACTTGCAGCAGTGTTTACATCTACCTTTTTCAAATGCAATACTTCTGATATTCGCAAACCGGCATAAGCCATAATGGTAACTATTGCATAATTCCGTTTTGCTGAACATCCTTCAGATTGCAACACTCTTTGTCTGAACTCTTCAACTTCCTTTTTCGTGATATTAGTAGGACTAATTATCTCCGCTTGTACCTTTATCAAGTCTGCTTTGCTTATTACAATGTTATCTAGTTGCATCAGCTCATTATATTTAATGAGTGCAGATAACTTTACATTGATGGACTTTGCATTTAGATTCTGTCCTGTCCTCTCACAGATTTTCACATTCTTCAAATAACTTTTGTATTCCAGAATATTTTCCCTATACAGCTTCTTAAATCCTACATCACCAAAGCTGTCATTAAACCATCTGAAAAATTCCTTTACCGATGCAACATATATTTTGATTGTCTTTTCGGACTTTCCCTCTAAGTGCATCTTGTTTTCAAAATCCCTTATCAGTTCATCCATAAGCACACACCTCCTAGAAATTTTATTGAATTATTATTTTGCATATTTTCAGAAATTTTATTGAAATTTCTTTTTGCTTCCTACTTACTAATACACAAAAATTCAATAATATTCCCCTTATATTGAAAAAATAATTGAGGTCATTTTTTCCTTATTCCTTGTATATATTCCGTATCTCCGTTATACTATATAAGGAAGGAGTTGATTTACATTTACATCGAGATTCAGAAGCAGAACCACTTCAAAGATTTATTACATAAGATTCACTCTAAACTGGAAGATATATTATTTTCCATTTTACGGCACACACCAGATAGATTCATTCCAAAATCCCTTATGCGTTGGTTTGAGAAATACACTGACAAACGACTTGCACAACTGAAAAGTGATGTGATCCGCAAACGCTGGCAGACAATAGAACTTGAAAAGGCTGTTGATAATATCCACCAGAGGCAGCAGCCATAAAAATAAGAGGTCTTTCTTCTATATATAATATAGTAGATTTACCTCTTTTCTATTTGAACATCTGTTTCCTTTATGTTATACTGTTATAGTGTAATTGAAACGAAAGTAGGATGTGATTTTCCGAGTTATGCCCTCTAGTATTACGAAAGAGGGATGATGCCAAT
>CAKVMU010000187.1 GCA_934773085.1 uncultured Candidatus Melainabacteria bacterium | reverse complement strand
GGACAACAAGCTAGTAGGAGCAACCAACAGGCCAAATACATTTACCCCTACCCCTTCCGGAGGACGCCAAACCAGTAGTTTTGACCAACAAACTAAATAGATTTACCCCCCTCTTTGATTTTTTTAGCAATCTTTTTGCAGCGGAGTTTTTCGAGTTCTTTCATAACATTTTCTACCGGAACATCCCAAGCCTTTGAAGTCGGACATTGGAACGGTTTAATACTCTTGTACCAAGCAATATCATTACCCGTTGTTTTAAACCAACGCCATTCAACGATTGTATTAAACAAACCAAATGTTTTTACTCCAAGCGCACCGGCAAGGTTCATAACACCGTTATCAGTTGTGACCATCAAATCCATATTCATCATTGCACAAGCTGTATCTTCCCAGTTTTTGAAAGTCCTACCCAATCTAATAAGCTGAGCATCTTCCGGAATTCTGTCCATTTGGTTAGTCAAATCATCTACTTGGAAACTGTAGACCTCTACATCCGGCAATCGCATCAGCGGGTACAAGTACTCAAGCGGAATATCACGGTCTGTTTCTTTACTTGCCAAAGTACCTTCGTAAGCAATACCTATTTTAATTTTGTCATTATTATTAATATACTCTTTTCTGTACGCATTAACCTTTGATTTCGGAACTCTCAAGTAACCGTTTGCCATTGGAATAGAATCCGGCTGAGTTTCACAAACAATCGGCAAATCCATCATCGGAATATAATAATCATAATTAATCTTTGAAACTTCTGATTCCGGATAAATATCTACACCCAATTTTGAATCTTTAAACAAGTCTATCAAACCATTTTGTACAACAAGAGAGACTTTTGCACACATTCCTTTCAACTGTTCTACAAATCTGACAAACATAATTGAGTCACCAAAACCTTGTTCAAAATGGACAAGAATATGTTTCTCTTTAATATCAACTTTTAAGCTCCAACGTTTTTTCTTGTTACTGAAAATTGCAGGGAATGAAACATTCTGCAAATCTTCCTTTTGAAACCTGTGTTGCAAGAATTTAAACCCTTCTGAGAATCGCTTATGTCTTACCAGATAAGCACCATATGAGTGCAAATCTGAGTGTGTCGGGTTCAGGTACATTAATTTTGAATAGAATTCATCAGCCTTTTGAATTTCGTCAAACTTACCATAAACATATGCCAAGTTTTTAACAACAATCCTGTTATTTGGTGCAAGTTCAAACGCTTTAGTCAGATACTCAATTTGCTTATCTTTGTATTTATCCTGATAGCAAGTTGAATACAAGTGACCAAGCATATTGTAAATTGAAAAATTGTTCTGGTTCTTAAGCAGAGCTTTTTCATAGTATTCAATAGCTTTAAGGTTATCTTTGATATCAGAATAAGTAATATCTGCAAGATATACATAAACATCTTCTTTATCAGGAGAAATCTCTTCAAAACGTTTCAAGAATTTGATTGCCAAATCTGCGTTTCCAATAGATTTCATACACAGACCAATATTTTTATACACATTTATTGGGAATCCGGAAAACTTCATAATGTCACGATAAATTTCGATGGCATCAATCCATTTTTTATCTTTAGTCATCTCACGTGCATAATCAAGGGCATAATTAATGTACTTATTTATCACGTCATTACGCTCATTATCAGCCAACTGCGGAATAATTTCCCGATAAATTTTCAGCCCTTTTTCGTATTCTTTGTTATTGCAATGATATTCAGCAATCGCCACATCCAAAGAATTTACCAAATCCTGAGAATTATCAATCGGAATTTCTTTTCTAACTACGAGTCGTTTTGATACCTGCATTTCCAGTCTCTCCTAAATAGCGTAATATAACTAAATATTAGCATATTCCGCCTTTTTTGGGAACATAAACAGGGGAAAAATGGACTATGTGTAGTAGTTAAAACAAATTTAATTGCGGAGCCAGAACATCCGGTTCGTTTTCGGATGTTTTTTTGCGGGTTGCAAGATTCTTAGAGAAATCACGTTGCATCCTCTTCATAAGTTCCCCAGAGCGCTCTACAACTGCACTCGGCAAGCCTGCCATTTTAGCTACCTGAATCCCATAACTCTTACTTGCCCCGCCTTGAACTATTTTACGCAAGAATTCAATTTCACCATTTTCCTCAGAAACAGTGATTCTAAAATTCTTTATCTGCGGGAAAGTTTTTGTCATAACATTCAATTCGTGATAATGTGTCGCAAATATACATCGAGCCTGAATTTTAGAAGCAATGTATTCCGCAACAGACCACGCAATCGCAACGCCGTCATAAGTACTTGTACCTCTGCCTATTTCGTCTATCAGAATCAAACTTTTATCCGTTGCAGAATTCAAAATATACGCAGTTTCAGTCATTTCCACCATAAAAGTTGATTGACCTAGTGTTAAATCATCGCTTGCGCCTACACGTGTAAATATTTTATCTATCACACCGATACGAGCCGCATCTGCCGGCACAAAAGAGCCGGTCTGAGCCAATATTGCAATTAATGCATTCTGCCTCATATAAGTGGATTTACCTGCCATATTAGGTCCGGTTAGAATCATAAACTGAGTTTTGTCAGAATCAGTACAAGACAAATCAATGTCATTCGGGACATATGTCCCCAACGGCAAAATCTTTTCCAAAACGGGATGTCGTCCATTTTTAACTCTGAAATCACGAGACTCATCAATTTCCGGACAAACATAATTTTGTTCAACCGCAATTGTTGCAAACGAATTGAAAACATCCAATTTTGCCACATCTTCCGAAATCTCTCTTATAACACTTACAAACTCTTTTGAGTACTCTTTAAAGTCACTAAAAAGTTTATACTCAAGCTCATTCGCTTTAACTTGAGCGGTAACGACTTCATCCTCGTGCTTTTTGAGTTCATCTGTGATAAATCTTTCAGCACCGGCTAAAGTCTGTCTTCTGACATAATCTTCCGGAACCTTATTAAGATTGGAATTTGTAACCTCAATATAATAACCAAAAACTCTGTTATAACCGACTTTCAAAAGAGAGATTCCGGTTCTTTCCTTTTCTCTTTCGGTAAAATCTTTGAGCCAACCTTCACCGTTAACCAAAAGGCTGCGCAAGTAATCCAGAGTTTCGTTCACTCCTTCTCTTATAACTCCGCCTTCTTTAATCTGAGTTGGAGGATTTTCTTGAATCGTTTTTTCAATTAATTCACCGTATTTAATAAGCTCCGGTAATCTGTCTTCAACAGGGTCAAAAACATCCAAACCTGCATTTTTTGCGGTTTCAACAAGAGCCGGCAAAGCCTTTAATGAGGTCATTAAACCTAAATAATCCCTCGGATTAGCAGAATTATTGCTCATACGGGTTGAAAGGCGCTGAATATCATAAATATCTTTTCTCTGTAAGCAATAACGAATAGCTCTAAAACCAAGGAATGGGTTGTCTTCATGT
>CAKVMU010000186.1 GCA_934773085.1 uncultured Candidatus Melainabacteria bacterium | reverse complement strand
TATAATAAACATTCGCAATCAATACAAATATGCTAGCATCTAATTTATTAATCTTTAAAGCTTCACGGTATTGCGCCTCAGCCTCTTTGTATTTTTTCATATTAGAATACAAATTGCCTAACAAAATATATGCATTAACCTCTTTTGGGTTAATTTCAATAGCCTTTTTATAAAGCTCAACCGCAGCATCATAATCTTTGAAATCGGACTTAGCAATCGCATAGCATATATTCGCTTTATAATTATCACCTTCTAAAGCTAAAGCTTTGTCAAAGTATTCATAACACTTAGCTTTATCTTTCATAACAGCAAGTGTATTTGCAATACAAAGAGCTACGGTTTTATTATCCGGAGCAAGTTCAAAAACTTTGTAATAATATTCAAGCGCCTGTTTGTAATCAAATAATTTGAAACAAACATTGCCTAAATCAACAAGAGCTGTCAAATTATTAGGATCAAGAGAAAGCGCTTTTTCATAGTATGCTCTGGATTCGACATAGTCTTCAAAATCGTGATACAACAGAGCTATTGCATTGTATATCTCAGGATCTTGAGAGTTAAAATCAAGAGTTCTTGAATAATAATGCAACGCTTTTGAAAAGTTTTTCAATTCAGCATAGGTGTTTGCAATATTATAATAAACCAAGTAGTTGCTAGGGTTTACTAACATTGCTTCATTGAAGCATTTTAAAGCTTTTTTATACTCTTTTGCATAAAACCATATACTACCAAGGTTCAGTAATGTTTGTATATCTTTTGGATCAATATTTAAAAGACTTTCATAAACCGAGATAACCTTTTCAAATTGATTATCCATTGCATAGTATTTTGCCAGCTCATGGTAATTATCCGTATTATTCGGATCCATAGCCATCTTTAAAACGGTTTTTTCAATAGCTTTGTCTAACTCTTTCTTATCCATATAACGTTCCTATTTATAATCAGAATATTCTTCAGATTCCTTCAACCATGTTTCTCTCGGAATACTAAACGCATGGTTCCAGAATTTTTCAATAGCATAAGCCTCTCTGTCATCTTGATGCAAGATATGAACAACTACATCGCCGTAATCAATCAAATTCCAACGATTTCTTATGTCGTTCTCTTTCCCTAACGGCAATCTTCCAAATGTAGTCTTGACCTTGTCAGCCAAGTTTTCAGTTAACGCTTTTACTTGAGTATTTGTTTGTGCCGAACATATAACAAAATAATCAGCAAATGAAGACACATTGCTAATATTCAAGATAGATATATCTTTAGCTATTTTTTCGTCCAAAAACCTTGCTACTATACACGCAAACTTATAAGATGAAACTTCTTCTGTCATCAAACCCTCTCTATCATATCTATTCTGCGTTGATGTCTACCGCCTTCAAAAGAAGTTTTTAGCCATATATCAACTATATCTAACGCTAATCCTGCGCCAACAACACGTTGTCCCAGACACAAAATATTTGAGTCATTATGAGCTCTTGTCATTCTTGCTGAAAAGGTGTCTGAACACAAAGAAGCTCTGATACCTTCATATCTGTTAGCAGTTATACTCATACCAATACCTGTGCCACATACAAGAATTCCTCTTGATTTTGTTTCCAAAACTTTTTCTGCAACAGACTTTGCTATTGGCGGATAATCACAAGAATCTTCTGTCATACAACCAACATCAATAACTTCATAACCTTGTTCAATCAGATAATTTTTAATATCTGTTTTCAGCTTAAATCCACCGTGGTCTGAGCCTACTATAATCTTTTCAGCCAATTATTTGCCCTCTAAATATTACTCAATAATTGTAACATATTATTAAGAGCCTCGCAAGCGAGGCTCTATAAAACTACTTCAAAGCTACCGTAATATCAGCTTCAATAGCAACTTTTCCGTCTACATAACCTGTACCGTGACATTTGCAGATAGGACCTTTAACCTTAGTTAATTCTATATGCATATCAAGTCTGTCACCAGGTCTTACAATATTTTTCCATCTTACATTGTCTGCTCCAGCATAAAGAGTTAATTTACCTTTATATTCAGGTAGACACATCAAAACAGGAGCTGAACATTGAGCCAAAGCTTCAAGTTGTAAAACACCCGGCATAATTGGATTATTAGGGAAGTGACCTTGGAAGAATTCTTCATTCATAGTCAAGTTTTTGTACCCTTTTGCATATTTACCCGGAACACATTCTGTGATTCTGTCAACTAACAAGAATGGATATCTGTGCGGAATCATTTCCATGATTTGCATAGTATCGAATGTTAAAATTTCTTCTGTCATAATTTTCTCCTTCTATATTTTAACTAATTTATTTTTAAGCATTTGTGCAACTTTTGTATGAACAGCATGACCAGCCTCTTTCACAAGAATTTGAGCTCTCATGTTAAGAGGAGACACCCCTGTTAAATAAAAATCACCAAATAAGTCGAGTATTTTATGTTTAATAGGTTCACTTTCTGATCTCAACTCGGTTGTATAACCCACATCCTTGAGCCCTACTGTATTATCTATCGTAACTCCTTTTGCAAAACCAAGCATTTGGTATTTTTTCAAATCTTTATAAAATCCAAAGGTTCTTGCTTCAATAATTTCATCCAAATTGTTCAAATCCAACGCAACCCAACGTTTTGTCAAATCAGGATGGTCATAATTAACAGCATACGATATATATAGTTCTTTTGAAGGCAATACAACCAAACTAGTTTTACCATTCAAATAGTACACCGGTTCTGAAACTGTATAAAGAGTATTGTTTGTTCCGTCAATTCCAGCTTTTTTGAATAAATCAACCCACTCTTTTGAACTGCCATCTAATATTGGAAATTCTGTTTCTGACAAATAAACATCTATTGAATCAATTTTACAAATCGCACACGCAGCCATAAAGTGTTCACACAGCATCGCCTTGTACTTGTAATCTCCCAACAGATTTCTGTGCTCTTTGCTACACAAGGTTACACAATGATCTGTAGAGTATAAATTATCAATATCTGCATTAAAACAAACATCAGAGCCTTTAGAAAATATTCTAATTTTTCCTCCTCTGGAAGGTTTAATCACAACCTCACAGAGTTTGTTTTTCATTAAAGAATTACCCGAAATCTTAATTTCTGATTTTATTGTTACCATATTTATGCCTCAGCTTCGTGTCCTTCTTCAAATGTTTTCAAAAGCGGTTCATATTTTTTGAATTTTGCAATAAGTTCGCCTGCATCTTTCATTATTTTAAGCTGTTTGATGAATTCTTTTCTCGGAACAGCAGGAGCACCTACGACAATTGATTTTTCAGGGAAGCTCTTAGTTACACCTGATTGAGCAGCAATAATTGTGTCACTGCCAATTTGAATGTGATCTGCAAGACCTGCTTGACCTGCGATAACAACTCTGTCACCAATTACACAACTTCCTGCTATACCGACTTGAGAAACAATCATACAAC
>CAKVMU010000185.1 GCA_934773085.1 uncultured Candidatus Melainabacteria bacterium | reverse complement strand
AGTTGTCCGAAATCTTGACATAGTACCACAGTTCTTCTTTTTCAGCAAGTATTCAAGAAGTCATGAGTATAGTCGAAGTGATAGAAAAATTTGTAAAGATGTGGTAGAATGTTTTTTGCTTGTGAGCGACAAATCGGAATTTAGTGATTTGCAAAAACAAAGAGGAGGAGTTTTATGGATAAAATTAGAAAACATCCCGTAATAGCTTGTTGGCTAATTTTTATGATATGTGCTGTGGCAAGAATAGTTGAATACTTTTTTATAAGAACTGACGAATCGTTCTTGGCAGAGAACTTTATCCATAAGTTATTCGGGGTTTTTCTTCTATTTGTTATTCTTTCTATTTCAAAAATGAAGTGGAAAGACATTGGATTTGTAAATGACCATGCAATTGGAAATTGCGGAAAAGGAATTTTATTAGGTAGCGTTTGTTTTGCTGTTGCTTACGGAATTGAGTGTTTAATACTATACATTACAAATCAAAATGTAGAAATGGAATTCTACGTAAGCGGCTTTTCACTGAATGGCGGTATGGAAAAGCAGACCGGCATACTTTTTGTGCTGATATGTATTGCTTTTAATATAATAAACGTATGGATGGAAGAAGGAGTATTCAGAGGGCTTTTTGCTAAATTTCTTGAAAGTATATCATACATAAAAGTAGTTTTTCTTATTGCATTCCTATTCGGCGTGTGGCATTGGGTAATGCCGTTTCGTGACTACCTTGAAGGAAAATCATCATTGCCAACCCTTTTGATTATGGGAATTGGATATATCATTTTGGCAGGCATCATGAGCATTAAATGGTCCTTATTATATAAGTTGACAGGCTCATTGTGGATGGGACTTGGAGACCATTTGTTCAATAATGTAATTGTCACTAATCTCGTTCATGTCATATCAAATAATGAAGCAGATGGTATGCAAATAGTAAGAATTTTGATTGGTCAGCTTATTTCATTTACAATAGTATTGTTATTTTATATAAAGAACAATAAACGGACGAGGTGATAAGATACACCACAACTTCCAGTTTGTAGAGATGATAGGAGTATTTAAGAATAAAAAGTTAGTGAAAGAATTTTTAATAATAACATCTGTTATAATGCTAATATTTTGGGGTGGTTGTGCTTTGATTAGTCAAATATTTAACTTGACAATAAATAATATATTTTTAAGGATTATGCACATTATTGGGGGAATCTCTCCAACTATTGCCTCTTATATATCACTAAAGAGAAATAACAAAGTTAAGAATTTAAAAGAATGGTTAAAAAAGATATTTGATATAAAACATAATATTTGGACTTATGTTTATTTGTATTGATTTATTATGTTTTGGGGTGTGCAATAAATGGATTTGAATTTGGTGCTCCTATATTTATTCTTATAGTAATTTTACCAATGATGTTATTTGGTGGTGGAAATGAAGAAGTTGGATGGAGAATGATTTTACAACCTGAATTGGAAAAGAAATTTGGATTTCATATAGCAACAATCTTTACTTCTATTATTTGGTGGTTATGGCATTTACCAATATTTTTTATAATAGGAACAGCAAATGCAAATATGAACTATTTTCTTTTTGGAATAATGTGTTTAACCTTATGTTATGCTTTGGCAACAATAAGAAAGGTATCGAAAGGTGTATTTCCTTGTATATTAACTCACTGTTTAATAAATGGGTTATCTGCAATATTTGTATTTAATTATAGTTTATTAAGTTGTTGTATAACTTTAATTGTAACAATAATAGTATCAATACTAATTTTAAATATAAATAAAAGATATATAAGATAATAACAAATTAGAATTTGTAGGGATGATATGAAAATTGAAAAATCTCTTTGAAGTGAGGTGTAAAAAGATGGATAGCGGTAGTGATTTTCTTGATTGGGATTGGGCTTATGTTTCAATTAGCCCAAAAAATAGCTGCTATGGAAATATAGTAAAACACTTGAAATAATATGGAAAATGCCACGCAAAGTAGCAGAAAAAAACGAAATGTAATCCCTTCTTGCTTGTAATGTAAAACACGCTTTCCTATACTGAGCATATCAAAATAAGGAGGTCATGAACATGACGTTTGCAGAAAAATTGAAATCCATCCGCAAGCAGGTAAGAATGTCGCAGGAACAGTTAGCAGAAAAGCTCGGTGTATCGAGGCAGGCGGTTACAAAGTGGGAAACGGACACAGGCATCCCCGATATTGAAAATATTATGGCAATCTCTGCTTTGTTTGATATTTCTATTGACGAGCTGTTTTCCAACGAAAAGGGATCGAAAAAGCCAGTAGACTATCTTTACGAGAGTATCATAGAGTACGATATTGACGAGCCGAAACGCTATGACATGAAGTTCGGCGGAGCAAAGCAATTCCAGTTGTCGGGCTACGAGGGCGAGAAAATCCGAGTCCGTCTGACGTCCAATACCCTTTCCACGATCCAGAATGATTTTAAGGTCAAGATTGACGACATCCGAAAAAGGATTGATGTGGATATAAACCGAAAAAATGGTGTATCCGAAGCAACGGCTAAGGAAGCGGTCAGTATCTTCGTCCAAATCCCATCACCCTATGTCGGGAAAATCGAGTGTGCCGTCAATGCTGAAACCGTTGAAATCCGCTCTCTGGAATGTGACAGCGTAGAGCTTGATACAAAGACACCGCATATTACTTTGGAGGATGTTTCTGGCACGATAGAAATAAATTGTAATCTTGATATGGAAGTGGTCTGCCACTCCTTAAATGGCGAGGTAGACATTAACCAAGTATCCGCAACCTCAAAAATATACATTCCAAAGGACACCGTGTTTACAGCCGTTACGAAAGGCATTGCAACAAGCATCTCCTTTGAGAAAGACGGACAGCAGACGGAACGGTTTGATGCGCCCGATGCGGAGAACATTATTGAACTGAACGGTATCAAGAGTGAGCTTGTCATTAGTACGGACATGGAAAGGAGCTAATGGGATGAAAACAAATTATTTGAAGAAATATATCATCAGCTCCTATATTCTCGTTTGGATGCTTATTATTTTTGTGGCAGGCTCGGCAAGCCTTATTTTCCATGCACCGCCTGTCATCATGTGGATTGTCCGAAACATTATCGCGTGGTCGCCAACCTATCTGCTTTTGATTGGATGGAAGCATTTCAGACCAGACGAAACGAGGATGGCTTTTGTGAAGCGGTGCTTTTCCGGGAAAGTAAAGTTGTTTCCGTTGCTGTCATCCTTTGCCCTCACTTTTGTAATCAGCATGTTATCACTGTTCCTCTATTCCATTATGACGGGAATGACGATGTTATCTTACATCAATTTGGGAACGACAGCATTGCCGCTTAGTATTTTCCTCTCTCTGACTTCGGGACCGACAGGGGAAGAATTGGGATGGCGTGGTTTTATGCGGGAGGAATTTAATAAAAAGTACGGCTTTTTGAAATC
>CAKVMU010000184.1 GCA_934773085.1 uncultured Candidatus Melainabacteria bacterium | reverse complement strand
TGCTGGTCTATCTTATAAAATCTGAATGTACTTCGATTGCATTTTTATTGCATTTTTAATTTGTTTTCATATAGATTTTAGTGGTTGATAGTTCCTGAAAATGCCTTAAAATCAATGATTTTCACTTATATGGCATACTGTCTGTCTGGAGTTTGAATAATGAAAACATATTGAAGAATACCGTATTTATGCGGCTTCTGAGGCTTTTCAAAAACGATTTGATAACAAAATGATAACACTGTGATAATTTGCATTATTGGAAAGTGATGCAAGTGGTTAACAGGTGTGGTTTCAGATAAGACAAAAAAAGTCTTGTCGAGCTAATGAAAATATTAGCTTGGCAAGGCCTTTTTCTTTGTTTTAAAGCAAGCCGGTTGAAACGATTCGAAGCGTGTTATTTCTTCTTTTGTTCAGATTTGTTGATTTTTTTATCTTCGGCGATAAGCATGTCGCTGAGTTCCTGAGGAATAACTTTTTCGAAATGAGTATGTGTTGTCTGACCAACAGTTGGATAGTGATAGCGCCAATGATCATATTCATCCTGGGTGATCTGTTTTGATTCCAGTGCCTCTACTTTATCCATCCAGTCCATCATCATGTCGTAGAGCTGGCTGCTGTCAGGAAAATGCTTTAAATCGAGATAAAGGCGTGGCTGTCCGTCCTCAGCTTTCTCTATTTTAAGACCATAGCGGTCTTCAAGAGTAAAAAGAGTATGCATCAGACCAACATAGGAATCAATATCCGGTACTTTCAGTGCTTCCGGATTTACATCAAATGTATCTGCAAGTGCCTTAATAAGATTGTCTTTGGGGACACGGATTTCTTTTTCATATTGAGCCATACGGACATCGGCAGATTTTTCGTCAAAGCCAATCTGTCCTCCTACATATTTTTGAGTCATTCCGCGTTTGGTGCGGAAGAAATGAATTCTTTCTCCTATTGCCATAGTAATTGCTCCTTTCGCTGTATGAAAAATAAACCAGATTTATCACACCTGTATTTGTTTGACACTGTTTATTTTAACATATTTGTTTAGTACACTCAAGAGTAAATTAAACAAAAAAGTTTAATTATTCACTCAACTTTAACAAAAAAGTTTAGTATCATATATTTCACAGAAACTTAAACAAATTAGTTTAAGATAAAAACTGAATGATCGTCTGAGACATGATTATGACTCCGGAAAAGTATGCGATATCGAAAGGGAGCGTATGGAGGGAGCGAAAACGGCGCAGTCCAAAACAGTCAATTAGGTCAAAGAAACTAGAGGTTACCCGCCGGGAAATTGTCAAAGGAAAACGACAAGGAACACAATAACAGTTTTAAGAAAAGGAAGGTAAGAAGGATTATGGAAAAAATGTTTTTAAGAGTTTCAGATGTGGAAGAGATTTTAGGAGTATCAGAAAGTTATGCTTATAAGCTGATTAGAAAGCTTAACAAAGAAATGCAGGATCTGGGATTTCAGACCATACAGGGAAGAATTGATACAAAATTCTTCTATGAGCATTTTTATCAGACACAGAATTATGAGAGAAGAGATGTATAATGCCGGTTTATAAGAATAATAAGAATTATAAATTGAAACTTTCAAAAGACACGGAGGAATACTTAAAAGCAATGCAGAAGGAATTCATGCATGAGGATACAAAAGTGGGGCAGATTCAGGAGTGGCTTGATGATTATTTGGAAGATTATGTGTGTACGCTTATGATCTGCAGGGAAGCACTGAAACATGAATTTGACGAGCCAAAACAATGGGAACTGCGGGAGATTGGAGATATTCTGAACAACAGTATTGAAGGATGGAGTAAAGGACCACAGCATCGATTTGATACATACGGACCACAGAGAAGCTGGAAAAGAAATGAGCCATACGGCGGATTTGTAAAAATACCGGATGATACAAAACTGCCATTTGAGTAAAAAAGTTTTTTAGAGCCTGTTTACAAATTTTATTTACGAGCCTGTGTAAACATGAGCGTAAACGCATTTGTTTACAGAAGAATCCTGATTTTTCAAGGGTTACAGGTCTTGTAAACGAAGTAAACAGGAAAAAATGAAAAGACAAAAAGTGGAAAATATTGTAAACGCGCTCTGCAAACGGGCAAAGAAATTCAGGGAAAGCAAGACAGGTCATATCGAATCGGATGTATATCTGTAAGATATGTTCTGTATACCTGCTAACAGCTTTAACGTTGGCAGAAGCTCTCCGCAGGAGTCCCTCGGAAGAGCGACTTATGTTTTGATACGCAGTGTCAAAACTAATAAAAGTACTTTTGGCAGAAGTAACAAGATTCCGGCGAATACGCCGGAACCCACTTAGGCGGACGATACAAAAAAGAAAGGAGAAAATACCTATGGGCAAAACAATTTCATTTGTAAAAGGTAAAGGGAGCATATCCCATAATAATAGAGATTTTATTGCTGAGGATGTTGACCGTAATCGAACTGCGTGGAATGTCGAGTATATTAAGCAACCGATCAGAGAGGCTTATGATCAGCTTTTTGGTGAGGCGATAGCAGAATATAATGCGAAACAGAAGCGAAAAGATCGACAGGTCACAGATTATTTGAATGACATAAAGAATTCCAAAAATGGAGAGAAACAATTTTACGAGATTGTTGTACAGATTGGAAAGAAGGATGATACAGTTGTCCTTGATGCAGAGGGAAATTTATCTATGGATGCAAAAGCAGCAAGTGAAATATTGGATGAATACGGCAGAAGTTTTCAGGAACGAAATCCGAATCTGTATTTGTTTAATGCCGTTCTCCACATGGATGAAGCTACACCACATTTGCACCTTGATTATATTCCTGTAGCGCATGGATATAAATCAAAACTACATACAAGAAACAGTCTTACTAAGGCTTTGCAGGAAATGGGAATTACTCCGGCTGTTTCTAAGACAGATAATGAAACAACGCATTGGCAGGAAAGGGAGCGTGAATATATAAAGGGACTGTGTTTGGAACGGGAGATTGAAGTGGAAATCCTTGGCGTAAAACGTGATAATTATACAATTCCTGAGCATAAGGCAGCCATGCATGCGACAGAAGAATTGACGGCAGAACTTGAAATCTTAAATGCCGAGAAACAGGAAGCGGAGAGTGTAATTGCATCAGTGGGTGCTGAAATTGCAGACGCAAGGGAAGAAGTTGAAGAAAGCAAAAAGCACCTTGATGAAATAAATGAGCAGATTGCAGACAAGGAAAAACGCTATGCGGTATATGAAAAGAAAATTGATAAAGTATTGGCTGCGGGAAAGCTTGTTGCAAAAGAGCTTACAGTGATTCGTAAGAATGCAAAACCACTCCCAACTATCCTTGGAAGCGAACCATCAGTTAAAATATCCGAGAAAGATTTTAACCGCGTTATGGATATGGCGCAGGCATCCGGTACTCTTCAAAAACTGAATGAGGCTTACGACATAGATATGGAGCGGATGC
>CAKVMU010000183.1 GCA_934773085.1 uncultured Candidatus Melainabacteria bacterium | reverse complement strand
AATATATTTGATTGGTGAGTCAAAGTTGGTAGTTAGTAAGATGCTGAAACAAGTTCAGCATGACAAAAGTTGTTTGGTCAAAACCACAAGCTTGGTGTTTTGAGTTGAAGAGTTGAACAATTCGTTATTCCCTCTCCTACGGAGAGGGTGGCACAGTGTGTCGGGAGAGGGTTTTAAGATGAAGATAAGCTTTTGTCGGTTTAACGACTGGATTGCTTCGCTTCCGCTCGCAATGACAGCAAACTTGTAGTCACAACCTACCAACCAAATATATTTACCCCCGCAATGACAGCAAACTTGTAGTCACAATCTACCAACCCGATACATTTACCCCAATTTACCCCCGCAATGACAGCAAACTTGTAGTCACAACTTACCAACCCAATATATTTACCCCCCTCCTTTGTATTGGAGAGCCAAGGTAAGGTGTTCGGCTGTTATGTTTTGTGAGTTTGCCAAATCAGCTACGGTTCGGGCTATTTTAAGAATTCTGTTATATTTTCTGCCGGAAAGGTTGAATTTTTGTGCAGCGGCTCTCAGCAGAGAGGAAGTCGTATCATCAAGTTGGCAATATTTTTTTATCATTTCTGCGGTGAGTTCAGAGTTAGTGAAAATTCCTTCATTCTTGTACCTTTCACTTTGAATTCTGCGAGCTTTAATAACTCTTTCTCTTATAGCGGAAGACGGTTCTGAATCTGCTTTTGTATTCATTAATTCGTCGGTTGTGAGTCTCGGCACATTTATGACCAAATCAATTCTGTCTAACAGAGGACCGGAGAGTCTTGCTTTATATTTTTGTACTTGAGAGTCCGTGCAGGTGCATTGTTTTTCTTTATCACCAAGATATCCGCAAGGACAAGGGTTCATTGCACCTAGAAGCATAAATCTGCAAGGGTATTTAACTGAAGTTTTTGCTCTGGAGATAGAAACTTCACCGTCTTCAAGCGGTTGGCGCAAAACTTCCAATACTTGGCGAGGAAATTCAACCATTTCATCAAGGAAAAGTACGCCTCTGTGAGCGAGTGTAATTTCTCCCGGTTTTGGGTTTGAGCCTCCGCCTATAATTCCGGTTGAGGATGCGGTGTGGTGAACTGCTCTGTAAGGTCGCTTTGTCATAAGTGGTTCATCTGGGCTCAACAGACCGCTTATGCTGTAAATTTTTGTAAGCTCAAGGGCTTCGTTCAGTTCAAGAGGCGGAAGTATTGAAGCCATACATTTAGCCATCATAGTTTTTCCTGAACCGGGAGAGCCTGTCATCAATAAATTGTGTCCGCCGGCAGCAGCTATCTCGAGAGCTTTCTTTGCTTTTTGCTGCCCCTTTACGTCTTTAAAATCATAGGCATAATCGGATTTTGAATTGTCTTCCAAATACTTATTTATATCGACAACGGTTTCTTTTACCGGAGTGTCTGTAAAATGGGCGGGGATATCTGCCAGATGCTTAACTCCGTAGACTTTAATTCCTTCCACTAGAGCGGCTTCTTTTGCATTTTCTTCCGGAACAAAGACGGAAGTTACATCTTGTTCTTTTAGTCCTGCAACAAGCGGTAAAACGCCTTTTATTCCCCTCAAAGAGCCATCAAGAGATAATTCTCCGAGAAATGCCATGTGAGTATCATCCGGAATATTAATCCCTTGTTCTTTTAGAATTCCAACTGCGATTGGCAGGTCAAAGTTTGTTCCTTCTTTTCTGATATCAGCTGGAGCAAGGTTAACGATTACTTTGCCAAGCGGGAAACTGAATCCGGAATTTTTGATAGCAGAGCGAACCCTTTCTCGGGCTTCGTTAACAGCGCTATCCGGAAGTCCTACTATGCAAACATTTGGAAGTGAGTTCGTGACATCAACTTCCACCTCTATTTTGTATGCATTGATTCCAACTGTTGTTGCTGTAATAGCTTTTGTGACCATATGGTCATTATAGTACAAAGGAAATTATATAGAAATAATTATCCTTCAGGAAGCATAGAGGATATTTCTGCAACGATACGGGAAATGTCTGAACCGCCAAATACTACTTCTAACACAAGAGCAGAGTTGATTATAACAGTTTCTCTGTATTCCATTGTGTCGACATCAATGATATTAAATTCAACGAAATCTTCGCCTACATAGGTGATTTTTCCGTATTCGGCACCGGTTGCCCATCTCAAAAATACGTACTTTTGTTCAAAGATTTTCATTCTGTTTATTAACTTCATCTAAATACCTTCGTCTGTGTATATATTATTCTTAGTCCTGTTTTTAATAAAGTCAAATAGTCAGATTTTATTCGTCAGGTAAACTCTCCTTACAAGTTTCAATATAGCACATAAACAAAAATTAAACAAACTTGATAAACTTTTTTAATAAAGCAATTGTTTTAGAGGTTTCAGCAGCATTTTTGACATCTGTAATCAACTTGTCAAAAGCAGTTATACCGAGCTTCTTTTCTAAAGCTGAGTTGATTTCTTTGAATCCTTCTTTGAGCTTTTTCAAAATTAAATTAAGCTCTCCGTTGCTAAATTCTTCTTTGCGACATGCATTATTGAGACTCAGATGGTTTTTGTATGAGATTAAATTCCTGCCATTCCAAGTATCTGCAAGTTTAAGAACCTTATTTTCGTATATAGGATAAACCTTTGACTTACACTTGGGAGTGTTGTCGACTACTATTTGGATATCTTTACTACCAAGCTCGCCGTAATGTACTTTCATATATTTATAAGCCGGGCTTTCAGGAGTTTTTCTTTTTAGTGCAACATACTTATTTCTTGCTACTTTTTTCAAATTCTTAATATCTGTAAATGTTGTTTCTTTGTCGTGGTCACGTAGTGTAAAGTAGTTTTTTTGAATTTTTGTATGCAATTCGTCAATTTCCTGTAACAAACGTTTATTTGCTTCATCAATACAGGCTGCTTTTTCGCTTGTTATAGGAATGGCATTTTCTGGCAACGATATTTGTTTAGCTTTTTCTGCAGGTTGTATTATAATTGGTGATTCGCCACGTTTTATACATTCAAAATAAGCAGAAATTGCATCCACTTGTTCATCGGTGTTATAATTTTTAACTTTTTCCGGTGGTTTTGCTTTGAATGCTTGATTGGTGATATGATTTTTTATCGGATTAATTTGCATGTTTGTTTAAGCCATTTATAGTGTCGAACTGAGTGTACCACTAAAAAGAACATTCGAAAAAATATTTTTTGCTTAAAAATGAAAAATTTTAACTAATCTTTACATGGGAACACTATACAATCGACTATTTGCGTTTTATACTATCAAATGGTGAGGATATAACGTTTTGAAAAAGATTCTGGTGTTAATACTTATACTTGGAATGGTGATGCCGACAGTGACTTTTGCGGGTTCGACTGACACTTATGATGTTCAGATAAAAAAAGAAAAACAGGAACAGGAGAAAACTTTTGTATTATCTCCTTATTGGGAGAAATATAACGACGAGTTGCTAAACGGATATGTGACAGAGG
>CAKVMU010000182.1 GCA_934773085.1 uncultured Candidatus Melainabacteria bacterium | reverse complement strand
AGACAGACTTGATACCGAAATCATTCAAAACACAAATAATATAATTGCCAAAGTTGGCGCCGGCGGTCTTTGTATCGTTGTTAACCTCGAAAAAAATGATGGTTTCGTGGTTAAAATGGATGATGCGTCCATGCCGGCAAGAAGAATTGCAGTATTCGAGATGATTAACCGCCTTAACTGGGGAAACATTGAATACGATAACACCATCAAAACAATCGCCGGCAAAAAAGTCGGAAACATTGTTGTTGAGGACTAGAAACCTATGCTTTTCCGCAACAATTTTTATATTTTTTACCGCTGCCGCACGGGCAAGGATCGTTTCTGCCGACTTTTGTAGCAGGAGCAGCTGATTGCTGAGTTTTTGGCGCAGATATTACATCAAACACATCAGCAAACGCATTTGAACAGTACAAAATAGTTGCGGATGAATAGATTGTGTTGTTTAAATATTCTGATTTGTATTCTTTCAACAATTCTTCAAAAGTATATTTTTTATCAATTGTTTCGTTTATTACATCCATAAAATTCGGATATTTTTCGTAAACCCTTTTGAGTATGCTATCAGGAACAGAGTCATTTGACAGGAAGTATTCAATACATTCTTTATAATTTTCAACAGAATCTTTGTTTTCAAAAATTTTAGTAAATGTTTCAAAGAACGGAATTGCATACAGCCCTTTTTCTTTGTCAAAAATTACGGCAACGTCATACACTTCCGTATGAGATGAAAATCCACCGAGAGAGTTTTCCAAAAAGTTAGCATAGTTGTTATCCAACTCTTTTACGTGGAAAAATTTCGGCTGCTCAAGATTTGACAACTTGTCAGTCAAATCGATTTCTTCACCGTCATTAAATGCGCCGATAATATCATCAGCGTGCTTATTTGTAGTCAAAATAATATCTTTATCAAAAGTTTTTATAAACTTTTCATACATATCCTTAACCACAGATTTTATCTCTTCTTCTTTTTGTGGATTATCAAGATAGAGCAATTTAGGATTTTGAACTAATTTCATAACCGCATATCGCATAGCTTCGTCTTTTTGAGAATGAGAAAGAACGCTTGAGATTTCGATTACGTAATACTCTCCTCTAAACTCAAAAATTCTTGCAGCAATATATTGTCCGGAATATACGCCCCTGAAATTTGTCATCTTGGTGAGCGAAAGAACCTTATAAACTTTTTCATTAATGAGATTATAGAGTTCAAACCCGTTTTTAAGAATCTTTTTGATTTCGAATATAGATGCTTGCGCCTTCAACAAACCATCTGCCACCTCTGGATTTTTGGAATGTTTTTCATACATCTCAAGAATAGATTCGCCATTGATTCTGCGTTCAAAAATGTATGGCAAAAATATTTTTTCCATCTGGTTTAAAGAAATGTTTTTTGCACCAATTGTAGCAAGGTATTCATTAAAATCAGCCTGCACTGTTTCGTTAGTTTGGGTAAAATCAAATACATCTTTGATTGTATCATTTATCTCATTAATTTTTTCAATAACTGTCATTTTTCTCTCCTCACCATTAAAGAATACCTTAACCAAAACCTTTTGACAATCATACACCAAGGCAAGCATTTCTTAGCTCAGGATTTTTTCTGAACCAAGTTAATTGTCTTTTAGCATAATTTCTGGAATGCTGTTTGAGTTTGTCCAAAGCTTCATCCAAAGTTGCCTCGCCATCAAGATATGTAAGAATTTCCTGATATCCGATTGTGCAAACAAAATTCTTTATTCTACCGTGTTTTGCAAGCAAATTTTGTGTTTCTTCTATAAGCCCGTCCTCAACCATTTTATCCACACGACGATTAATCCGGTCATAAAGAGCTTCCCTCGATTCAATTACAGGCATTTTCCATTCAACCTCGAATTCCGGCTCCTTTTGGGTTGAAACTTCCGAAAAAGGGCGCCCCAAAATCTTTGTTACTTCAAGCGCACGAACAATTCTGCGTTTATTTGCATCCGCAAGTCTTTCATAAGAAATCTCGTCAAGCATTTTCAACTCTGCCAACAAGTCCTCTTTATCTCTTGAATCTAACTCTGCACGCAATGTCGGGTTTGCTTCCACTCTCGGAAGATTATAGTTTTCCAGCAAAACTCTGAAATACAACCCGGTTCCGCCTGCAACAATCGGAGTTTTCCCTCGAGACAGAATATCATATATAGCACTTTTTGCATCATCATGATAATCCGCAACCGAATAATCGTATTCCGGCTCAACAATATCAATCAAATGATGAGGAATCCCCTCTCGCTCCTCTAATGTAGGCTTTGCAGAAGCAATATCAAAACCTTTGTATACCAGTCTTGAATCCGCTGAAACAATTTCACCGTCAATTTCTTTGGCAAGTTCAATTGCCATTTTTGTTTTTCCGCTCGCCGTCGGACCCGCTATTGCAATAACTTTTGGTTTCATGTTTTTTATTTTAACCTAAATCTGTGCTATAATGAATACATGATTAAGAAACTTGCAGTTATATTTCTATTATCAATCATGATTCCTGCATACGCAGCCGAAGTTCCGGTGGATGCAAAACTTGACTACAACCAAGGCATAGACTTCTACAAACTAGGTATGTATGAACGTGCAATAGAATCTTTTCGCAGTGCAGTAAGAACTTATCCGGATTATATTGATGCATACTATAATCTAGGTACTGTACTTGAATATCTAAAACAATATTCAGAAGCGTTATCTGTCTTCAAGCAAATCTATTTGAGAAACCCAAGTGACTACGAAGTTTTGTACAAATTGGCATCACTTTCTGCAAAACTTGAAGACTACACTATGGCTGCAAAATATATCGGTTTAATTCCGCCTTCAAGCAATTATTACAAAAATGCACAGGAACTTGCTGAATCAATCAAAGCAAATACAACTCTGCCACCTCAACAAGTAAACCCGCCATCAAGAATTGCCACTCAATCCGGAATCTATGAAAACGTATTAAGCCCAACTGGAATTACAACAGACAGAAACGGCAATATTTATGTTTCAACTTTTTCCGATAATTCAATTATTAAAATAACACCGGATAATAAACGAATCGTATTCCTAAAAAGTGCTTTAATCAACGGGCCAATAAGTTTGGCAAGCGATGATAGCGGAAATATTTATGTTTCCAACTACAGCGCAAACAATGTCGTAAAAATTACCCCGCAAGGTGTTGCAACAATCCTTGTCAACAAACTGGATAAACCATACGGTTTACACGTCAACGGCAATATGCTTTTCATTACTTGTCAGGGTTCAAATTCCATTTACAGGCAAAAAATATAATTACTAAATATAGTATCAATGCTGTACAACTACACCTGTTTTTTGGTATTATATTGATATGACAAAATTTTTGTTGATTAGTGAGGATAGCGAAAAAGAAAAAACCATCAGGGAGGTCTTTTCATCTGACGAAGTTATTTCGACTGTGGATGAAATGATGGTGATTGATGCCCTAAAAGTTGAAGAACCGGATATCGTCATTCTGGACGGAGATATTCAATCCCTCGATATAAAAG
>CAKVMU010000181.1 GCA_934773085.1 uncultured Candidatus Melainabacteria bacterium | reverse complement strand
CAATGTTTGCCAGTCCGCCAATGATTCCGGCAAGTTGTTTCGGATTCATGCCGGCTAAACTTTTGTTAGAAATAATATCTATTATTGGCAATTGTTCGTAACCATTGAGGTTTTTCAATAAATAGCCTTTTTCTGTAACCTTGTTATTTTTATCAATAAATCCTTTTTGAGCAAGTATGGATTTTTTTATTTCAAAATTGTGCAATAATTCATCAAGTTTTTCCGGATGATTAAATGTATAAAGAGATTTTGAAAGTATATATTTTAACTCGTTCTCGTTTTCAAAATATGTCAAATAATTACAAATGAACGAAAAATCAAGCTCAAGGTTGCTGTCTAGTCGATTTGATGGTGATTGTATAAGTTCGTTATAAAACTTGTTTTGCTCTTGATTGCAACTTATTGAGTAACAGTAACCGGTAGTATCAATTCCTCTTCGACCGGCTCTTCCTGCCATTTGATGAAATTCATTTGGTGTCAAATTTCTTTTTTTATCAGCTCCACCATCGGATGTCGAAGCGGGTTTTCTAGGTGAGGATATAACTGTGGTCTTTGCGGGCATGTTTATCCCTGCAGAAAGGGTTTCTGTAGCAAGAACTACTTTAATTAACTTTTTCTGAAAAAGCTCTTCAATTAATCTTTTTTGTGAAGGTAGAAGTCCTGCATTATGTACGGCATACCCTTTCATTAACGCATCTGTGTTTAAGCTTTCACCCAAGTATATTCCGTCATCAATGTATTTTTTGATAATATTTGCAATTTCGTTTCTTTCTTTTTCGTTAGTAAGCAATTCGCTTTCTGTTGATAAGTATTTAAGCAGATGTCGACTCTCTTTTTTGCTGAAAACAAAATATATTGCCGGAAGTTTACCTTCTTCATTCAATTTTTTAGTAAGAGATTTGTAAGCATCATCTCTTGGTTTTGCGTATATTGATTGCGAAATTCTTGCTCCTTCTTTTTTTGCACGAATCTTTTCTGATTTTGAACCTCCTCTAGGAATTTTGATTTCAGCTGCAGCATGCTCTATATCAAAATTAAGAGGAACATGCCGGTTCTCAGAAGGAACATTTATTAACACTGTTTGAGGGGTTACTGATTGTATAGGCTTGTAACCTTCTGCCGGGGTGGAACTCAGCCCTGCCCTGTTTTTAGTAAAAGCTATCCAGTTATTTATTTCTTCATTGTTACCAATTGTTGCAGATAATGATAGAATTTGAATATTTGGTGGTGTAAGTATTATGGATTGTTCCCAAATGCCGCCTCTATCTACATCTCCTAGATATTGAAGCTCATCAAAGATAACTGTTTTAACATTTTGAGGAATCCCTTTGTTACCATCTTTAAAATAATCAAACTTGTCTGTTGCAGCCATGTTTCTGTAAACTTCTGTTGTCATGACGATAATAGGAGCATCCGTGTTTATTTTTGTATCGCCTGTTATAAGTCCCACATTTTTTTCACCGTATGTTTTTGAAAAATCTAGAAACTTTTCATTGCTGAGCGCTTTAAGAGGTGTTGTGTAGAAAGTTCTTTTATTTTCTTTAAGGTTTTTTGTAATAGCGTACTCGGCGATGGCAGTTTTGCCTGTTCCGGTCGGTGCTGTAACCAAAACGTCATTTCCCAAATAAATATTCATGCCGGATGCTTGCTGGAAAATATCGGGACTGTATGGTTTACCGTTGTCTTTATTTGTTTTTAATTGGAAGAAATTTTCATCTTCAGTTTTTTTGTAATCTTGTAAAAATGTGGATACAATTACTCCGCAAGTACCTGCAGCAATGGTTTTTATTGCAAAAGGCGGTTTCGTAAAATTGTAAGGCTTATTCGTGGCAAACTCTTTTATAGCGGGTTTTAAAATGTTTGTGATTGGATTTATTTTTGTCATTGTTGCTCCTATGTAGGTTTAAAATCATCTAAAAAATTAATTTGCTATTTTATTATTTTAATTTTCATGAAAACTAACTTGTTGTATAGCTTACTTAGGGTTATGAAATATTTTGCAATCCTTTATCTTATAGTTAACTTAATTTACTAATTAATGAGGTATTTAATATGAAACAAATCGTACCCGAAAAAAGCTCAGAAAAGGTCGCAAATTTCTTGAAAAAGAATTCTTTGCATAAACGAGATTTTGCAGAAATGATAGGCGTAACTCTTTCTTACGTCTATAACTTGATTGACGAAACAGTTCCGTTCTCTACAAGAGGAACAACGATAGAAAGAATATCAACGGTCATGGATATTAATCCGGAAGAATTTAGCGAATACAGGATTCCGCAAGAACCAATTTTAATTGATGAGTCAGTCGAAATTCTTAAAGATTACATTAAAGAGAATAATTTATCTGTCGTTGCATTTTTAAAAGCGTTTCCTAGAAAAAAACGCTTGGATATTGTCGATATATTAAGAGGGGCTTTGCCTATACCAATTGATTTTAAGGAATTAAAATTGATAGGCAAAACATTGAACATGCCGGACGATGAATTATATTCCATGTGGGAAGGTAGAATGAAACAAGTTATGGAATCTGCCGGCATGAATATATATTCAAACTCTGGGCTTGTAACGTCCATGTTTGAGTGTGCAAAAAAATACTTGTCAACACAAAAACACTAATCTTTTATCTGAAATATGCATTTCACGCAGTGAGCCTTTGGTTGCAATACAAGATTATCCTCAAGATCGTACATCTTTGCAATTCTTGTGACTAAAGGTTCTCCGCATAGTGGACATCTTAAGTTTGTTTCATGACGTAATATTTGAGACTTAATGTTTTCTATTGTATCTTGTGAAACAATTTCAAATTCATAGTCACGCTCATGCTTTTTTATCTCAGCTGGAGTGCATTTAAGAACTCTTGCCAATTTCTGTCTTTGAGAAACAGATAAGAAAAGTTCTTTTCCAGACTCAATGTCTTCAAGTTCTTCTATGCTAATATTTGTTCTGTCGGCTAATCCATAAATAGAATATCCGGCTGTTTCTCTTTTATTCTGTATGAATTCTGCTAAACTTTTCATACTATATTTATACTACAAAAATAAGCATGTAAATAAATGTAAAAATAACACTTGATTTTTATTTTTTTTCATTTTATAATGGAGGAACGCGCTGTTGAGGTGCGTAAAGAAATGATTTACACAGGTGCCAACAGAGGTAAAGATGGATTTGACCGTCTGAGCTGGACACCACCGGAAAGCCGAAATATAAAACTAGCGCTTTTAAAATGCACTTTGAAAATTCTATCTTAAACTTTGTAACGAAATGTAAAACTTATAGTTGACAAAGTAAATTGAAAGGGTAAGATAGAATATGCAAATCCCCCATCGATGACGGATGTCTGAGCGAGGAATTAAGTAATCGCAAGAGGGTGTGGTGGAAGTTGAAATTACGAAATAAAATAGCAAACAAAGAATTGGTTATGGATGCTTAGCACGAATAACCTAAGTTTGAACCTTGAAAACAGAATAGAATTAAGACGAAAAAACTTGTTAATTCAAAAGCGAATGATAGGACAATGTAAATGA
>CAKVMU010000180.1 GCA_934773085.1 uncultured Candidatus Melainabacteria bacterium | reverse complement strand
TATTTTAATTATCTATTGCAGTATATCTTTTTACGGTGTATAATCAAACTTGTCTCTAATAATTGAAAGAGAAAGATTTTACAGAATGCTAATGCCGATAAATGCCGGAAATCAAGCTTTCCGTGCTGATAAATCTAACATAAACCCAGCTACGGGTGAATATAATGACCCTTTAATGAAGATGCCGCTTAGGGGTGCTGCGTTTTCTAACGAAGTTGGCGAAGGTTTGAGACCGTTGATTGGAAAGTATGCTACATTAACTTGGGCTCCGGCGCTTTTATATATAGGTGCTGATATCTATGATAAATACAAAAATGACCAGACAGAATACAGCCCAAGCTCACGCAGGGGGCTTCAGCAGGCAGTATTTCAAGGCTTAGCTAGTATAGCGCTTCCTTTGGTTGCTGTAAAAGCCGGTCAAAATTTGTTTTCTTTCTTTGGGCTTGCATCTAAAGATAAAATAACAATTAACATGCAAGAAAAGATTTCGGAACTTGCTCAGAGCTTTGTTACAAATGGAAAAATGCATAAATATAGACATAAAGATTCTGAATGCATTAAAGATTTCTTGGATATAGTTGCAAATAATTTGGAAACACACAAAGACAAACATTTTGAGTTAAACAAACGTGAAGATGTTAAAGCTTATGCCGAGAACACTATAAAAAATTTGATGTCTATGTACAAAAAGTTTATGCATCCGTCAGATGAATTTAAAACAACCAATTGGTACGCTAATTTTAAACAGTTAATGGAAAAGGGGCAAACAAAAAATGTTGCGGTCAAGAGTGTATTAACAAAATACCAAGAAGGTCGTACTATTAAAGGGAAAGTAATTAAGACTATTGGGGGATTTGCAGCCTTGTCAATTGCAATAAAGCCTATTGATAAATTTGTAGAAGAAGTTTTGATTGAAAAATTTATGGTTCCACAAATGAACAAAAAAAAGAAACCCGATTAGAGGTTTCTTTTTTTTTATGAAATATTGGTTAAATCTAGTTATTGCTCAATACTAATCTGAAAGTAGCAAGGTTCTTGATAGACAACATTTTGTGTTTATTAGCTTGTCTTTCTGAGATTTGGAAAATTCTGCAAATTCTTTGAATTTCTTCTATATCTTGTCTTGAATTAAGCTTATATACGTTCTTGATTGGGTCTGCGATAACGGACATAGTAGCATTCAATTCTTCTTCTTTCATGTTAGCTCCTTAAAAAACTGTCTATGTATATATAAAGTTTATGTATATTTAAAAATTGCTTTTTTAATTTTCATTTATTAAGAAATGTTAACAAAATGAATGCTTTTTGAAGTCTGAAGTACACTCTATCATTGCTAAAAAGAGTTTTTTATAGTATTGTGTACTTGTGAATAATGAAGTATTGAACTATAATTCTATACTTGACAATTGCGGGGTAGGAAAAGCTCCGGCGTCCGTTGTGGTCAAAAATTTAGCCAATTTAGAAGAGTTTTATGACTCTGCAGAGTTGGTTAGTATATATAATTATTGTCTTTTGAATATCGAAGATCCTGAGGTTCTTGTTCAGGTTATCAAGTTTACTGATGCACACAGAGCTGCTTCAACATTAGCTATATTGTTGGAGCTCTTGCAGATAAAAACAGATGATGAGAGTGATGTGGATTTGGATAGTTTGATAAACGTTCGTGCCATGTGTGCGAAGGCTATTTCAAACTATAAGGACACATCGACTGTCACGGTTCTTTTGGATTGCTTAAACAATAAGAAAGAAAACTACAAAGTAAGATTGGCTTGTGCTGATGCACTGGGGAGAATTGGCGATAAATATGCGGTAAAACCTCTCATTGATTTGGTAGAAGACGATGATGAAAAGTCCGTGTATTTGAAAGAGTCCGCAACATTTGCTCTTGGTTTATTAGGCGATACGAGCGCAATTGACCCGCTGGTTGCTATTCTTGAATCAAAGCAAGGCTTTCTTGATAAGTTTACTTTTTTGAAAGAAAAGATTGTTGAAGCATTAGGAAAACTGAATTTTCATAATAAAAAAGTGCTGAAAGCTCTAAAATCGTCTTTAATGGACCCTTCTCCGATTGTAAGGATAAATGCTATAGAAGCCATAATGAATAGTGGAGATGACGATTCTGTGGCGCTTATTAGACCTTCTTTAAGTGATGATGACGATGAAGTGAAGAAAAATGCATTAATAGCATTATATAACTTAAAGGGGCGTGATATTCTGGATGAGGTGTTGAATTTGCCAATATATTCAGAGTTTTTAAAAAGTGAGGCTCAATCACTTATGGATGAATATGAGGATTGCGATGAATAAGTCTGTAATATTGCTCTCTGGAGGTTTGGATTCTCTGGTAGCGTTAGGGTATTCAAAAAAACATACGGATTATAATGTTGAACTCGCTTTGACATTTGATTACGGACAGAAGTCCGCAGTACAGGAAATAAAAGCATCAAAAGAGATTGCAGACTATTATAAGATAGCACATAAAGTTATCAAATTAGACTGGTTAAAAGAAATTACAAAAACATCGCTTGTATCAGACGATGATGTACCTCGAGAAGGTTTTGAAACCGATAAAAGTGCTGCTTCTGTTTGGGTACCGAATCGAAATGCATTATTTTTAAATATTGCAGCAAGTTTTTGTGATTCATTCGGATATAAATATATACTTTATGGCGCAAATAAAGAGGAAGGTACAACTTTTCCGGATAACACAGAGGAATTCAGAGCTCAGGTTTCAAAAGTTTTTCAAACATCAACTCTTGTCCATCCGCAGGTTGTAGCCCCCTTGATTAATTATAACAAGGATGATATAGTAAGAATTGCAATTGGGGATTCTATACCGTTGGAATTAGTAAGGAGTTGTTATAATTCTGGGGAGAAACATTGCGGAGAGTGTGAATCTTGTCACTATTTAAAAAAGGCTCTTATTGCAAATCATTGCGAACAATTATTACATAAATTATTTGAGAAAATATGAAGACAAAATTTATAGATGAAGAGATAAAATATATCGGGTCACAGTTGGCTCCTCATTGGATTTATAAAAAATTCAAAATTCAAGGTGATGCAATTGTTGCATTCACAGGCGAGTGCGAAGTTAAATTGACTGAGATGGTTGATATTGAAGATGTTATCAATAATGAACCTATTTATAGCAAATATATGCTGAGCTTTATATCTGAACAGTTTGGAATTGGCTTGGTTGAGGGTGTTTTAAGACAACGTCTTTTAATATCAATAATAAAAGAATTGTTGGAAGAAAAAGGTGTTTTTGTTGTTCGCAAAGGCGATGATTTGATGATAGACGGCAAAAAATTATCTGTTTCTATTGCGACTAAGTCAATTACGTCAGTTCTTATTCACACCGGTTTGAATATATTATCAGAAGGCGCTCCTGTTAAGGCTGCCGGACTTGAGAGTGAGCTTGGAATTAAGGATATAAAAGAATTCGCATATACGGTAATGAAGAGATATGCGGATGAATTGGAAGATATTAAATTAGCAGCAACAAAGGTGCGTGGAGTATAGAAG
>CAKVMU010000179.1 GCA_934773085.1 uncultured Candidatus Melainabacteria bacterium | reverse complement strand
GCATATAGTAACCTCTTTGATTTGTGTCTTCCATATTCTAATACAAAATCGCAAGTTTATCTACTGTTAATAAACTACTTATTATTTAAATAGACAAACCCTTTTTAAAATATTTTGAAAATCCATTGAAGTTTTTTTTAATTGCTCAAGAGGGTTTTTAATCAAAGCAATGCCATTTAGAGAATCACATATAAATTTTGTAAAAGCTTCACTGAAAATCTCAAGATATTGATTACAAGGTAGCATTGAATAGCAACCTAACGTTTCACCTACAATTTCACTTTCTTTAGGCGATAGTTTTTTTGTTTTCAATATTCCTAATAATTCAATCCCCGTTATTTTAGTATTTTTATTTGGATATATTTCTTTCAAATAATCACAGTATCCTCCATAACCAAAATTTTTAAAAATATAATCTAATTGAAAGCTATGTAGCCATTCATGTATAAATGGAGCAAGAAAATGAGAAGAACTGCAAATTTTGTTATTATACAGAAGTTCTGTGTTATTGTTTACTTCATCTAAATTTTTAAACTCCCTAAAGAAGATAGATCTACCAGGAAACGGATACTCATTTTTTAAAACATCTCTTGTATCAGGAATACAAAAGTTGGCTGATACATCTTCGCACAACAATTGATTACTGTTATACAAATATATAGACGGAGGTAATTTTAAATATACCTTAAATTGTGCCGATAAACGTTGAAAAATATCCAAACATGATTGATTCGCCAAAGCGAATGACTTATTATCAAAAAAACAAGATTCAACAAAATACTTATTTGATAACTCTTCTTCTACAGATTTAACATTCATACTCATTTCTTTCGACAAGATTTCACTTGTTAAACCTGATTTAAAATTCAATTGATTAAATGAAATATTTGTTAGTTTCATACCTGTATGTAAAGTATAAAATAATTTTTTTTGACAATTTGTAACAAATTTTTTACATTTTTAAACGAATATTGTTTTCTTATATAATTTATAATATTATATAAAAGACGTATCGCAATTAACAACTATGAGGGATGATAATAAATGAAAATTTCTGCAAGCAGCATGAACTTCGGTGCAGCTTTGCAAACCGCTACCACTCAAAAACTTGTCAATCGTAGTCTGCTTAAATCGCAAAAAAATAACTTGAAAAATTTATGTGGACCGGAAGAAATAAAAAAAGCAAAAGCTATTGTCGCAGTAACAGTCGCTGAAAATACAGGTTTAGCAGCCGCAATGGCACAAATGCCAGGTATTGATGAAATTGCATTATCTGCAAATGAGATTAAAATGGCAATGGAAATATACAACGGAGTATACGATTTTGACTTTGATAAAACGGCTATTAAGTCTCTCGTCGCTGGTGTCGCTGGGAAAAGCGTTGGCAACTTTTTATTTAAAAGTGCTTCAAAATGCCTAACTTGGATTCCTGGGTTGGGAAATGGATTAAATGCAAGCGTTGCCGGGGGTACAACTGCTGCTCTTGGCGCAGCCATTATAAGCAATGCAGAAGAGATGGATAAAGCACGTAAACGAGGCAAAAAATTTGATGATTTTTTTAAAAAACTAGGAATGTAAAGGAATTATTATGCTAAACCACATAAATATAAATCCTATAACAAAACCCTGGGCTAATTTAAGTTCAAAGGTAGTCTTTAAAAACAAAAAGCCCGATGAAAGACGTACTAAATATCAAGAATATTTGGAGAAAAGGGCTTATATTGACAAGAAAACTGAACCATATAATAATTTGGCAATTGGTTTGTTATTGGTATCACTGTTTTTGGATGTGCACCATATCAATAGCCTAAAAGGTAAACTGAGCATATCTAAAAAAATTGGAATTGGGGCTTTGGGACTTTCATGTGTAGCGGCTGTCACAGGCATGATTAAAGAAATTAAACTATCCAAACAATATGATAAGGAAAACAACTAATGATTACAAAAATCAACCCGTACTTAACAACAATAAGACGTCCACTAAGAGCTAATTTACAAAAAACTTCAGTTTTAGGCTTAGGTGTGCTAGCAGGTAGCAGTATGTCTGGGTTGCACGGACCAAACTTTGAACCAACTGAAATGATTATCCCAGGCGGACTAGACTTCAAAGAACAAGCTTATTATTTATTAAAAGGGAAATTACCAAAATCTGTCGTAGAAAGGTGGTTCCCCCAATCAGATAATTATACTCCTGCTCCAGAAGACCAAGTTGTCACTGTTAATATCGGGAACAATCAATACATCGGAGATATTGTTGAAGCTCCTCATGAGATTGGCACAAGTGCTGTGAATGACCCTACTATAGGAAATGGAGAAGATATCAGTGAAGATTTTGTAAACGCAATATCCGGAGATATGGGCGACGTAGACAACAGCGATAATGACGTTTCACATATAGGTGAAATATTTAAGCATCTTTTTGGGGCAGACTAATCAGAGAACTCTTAGCTTACTTAAACTTGCGATTTTTTACTACAAACCCGCATTTTGTACAAGCCAAAACTAAACCTGTACTGTCTACTGGCATAAAATTGTGTTCACAGTTCAAAGCTTCGTCAACGTCTTTAAAATCCGGTTTTTCCGGAGTAACGTCTTTCGTCTGACGACGATTGAGCCATTTCATAAATATTTCTAAAATATACATAAGCGTTAAATCTTGAATCCGAACGGCAGAAAATCGCTCAGTTTTCTCGGAATAGGTTTATTTTCATGTTCCGTAATTACCACGATTTCATTTTCGCCTTGGAATTCATACATAACTTGTCTGCAAGCTCCGCAAGGATAACAATCATCGGCATTCGGCGAATATATCGCAACTGCAAGAATCTCTTTTTGTCCTTCTGAAACCGCTTTAAATATTGCGCATCTTTCTGCACAAATAGTCATTCCAAAAGAAGAATTCTCAATATTGCACCCTGTATAAATCTGACCGTTAGACATCAACACTGCCGCTCCGACAGCAAATTTTGAAAACGGTGAATAAGAAGCTTTTGCAGCATCTTTTGCTTTTGATATTAATAAATCGTAATCTATGTTCATACAATAATAGTAGCCCATTTTTCTAAAAATAAATCAGTTAATCGGTTGATATTGTTTTTGCGTGTGATTACAGTCGGTATGTCGTGACTACAAACTTGTTGTCCGGGTTGCTTCGCTCACGCTCGCAATGACGTGGCACTTTTTGCGTAATTTACACCTGTCATGCTGAACTTGTTTCAGCATCTTACTAGCTTATAGTCTTACGCCAAATTGGTAAGATTCTGAAATGAGAAATTACATTATCTTCTTATTCTATTTGCTAGCTCTCTTGCGTAATCCATCTTGAATAACAAGTTCAAACCGGTATACACTCCCAAGCACAGAATTGAAATGACAAGGATTTTTACTCCCTCAAACACATATTTTGGAAGTTCAATATTATTAAACATCATTGAGACAAACAAGCAGAATCCAAATGTCAGAAGCCCTGCTAGCAACATCTTGCCAAAATTCCAAAACAATGGCTTATACGCAAGTTTAATTCGTTTATGTATAAATAATCCCAAGAATACTGCATTAAAC
>CAKVMU010000178.1 GCA_934773085.1 uncultured Candidatus Melainabacteria bacterium | reverse complement strand
GCTGACAAGCGTAATCAATAGCCATTTCAATGTCATTATTGTACAGCTCTACACCATTGGGGCATATGCAGATTATATCCTTAACGCTACCTCTAAGGCTCATAATATTTTTAGTTTTATCATACCGGTTTCTAATATCCTCAGCCATTTCTAAGCTCCTGTAAATTTAAATAAAAAGACCCACTACCACCAACAAAGGGAAAGAGATAACTATACCAGTAATACAAATAACTGGTAATCTTTTTCGGTTTGGTTTTTCTCCCTTGGTCGGTTGGGTAGTGAGTCCAACTCATTTTCTGGTCTGCTTTTCGTTCAGGTCTTCGGAACGATCCTCGCTGACGTTGTTACAAGCTCCCTAACTGATTACAGCATACACGATAAAATATAAAATTGTCAACTCTATTCTTCTACCCCTGCAAGTTTCATTTTGCAAATTTATAAAACTGCAAAATAAAGCCGGCTCCCTCACTGGATCAGGGCAAAAGGCAGGCAAAGAAAATTTTTTTCTTTGGTATAGCTTTAGCTATACTTTCTTTTTGGTTGGGTCTATATCAGTAAAAGTATATTATTCCACTATGGTAGTAAAGCCAATAAATTATATTATTCCACTATGGTAGTACTTAATTTAACTTAACTTAACTTAGGGATCCAGTTCGGTTCCAGTTTGGTTCCAAATTGTATACATGTGCTAAAAATCGGCAAGACGTATTTTGTTTTCCGGCTCAATTCCGTTTTCCCTGATCTTTTTCAGCTGCTCAATATATTGTCTTGTTGCTTCTTCTTTGGCTTCCTGTTTCGCTCTTTCTTTATCTTCTTTTTCCCGTTGCATTTTCTCTTTCAATCCGTTAAATTCTTCCATGATACTAGCAGCTGTTACGGGATTTTCTGATTCCGTTTTGATCTTCTCTGGAAGCACCCATGCTGACGTCTCTAGAGGCTCACTTAAAAATGACTGTTCTCCCTCTTCCTGCTCCTGATCCTCTTCCTGTGTCCCTCCAACAACTTCAAATTCGTCAAAATTTATCACTGTTTGTCCTTGGTCATTTTGGAGCATTTCCTCCTGTTCTGCTTCCTCTATAGCTTCAAGATAAAGCGAAAGTGCTTCATTAACCGCAAAATTAACAGACATCCCTAGCGCCCTGATCCGTTCTGTGGTTCCTTTTGGCAACGTTGCAGTAATCTTGTCATAATTGCGCTTGATAAAATCGTTATTCCTCTTCGCTCTGTTTCTTGCGGTTTCCATTATTTTCTTGTTGTATTCGCTCATTTTGCTACCTCCTTTTTTAAAAATTATACTTTCTGTAAGTCTTTTCTGCAAGTCCTTACTGTAAGTCATTACGGAAAGTCCTTACTGTAAGTTCTTCCTGTAAGTCTTTACAGTAATGCCTTACTGTAAATAAAAAAGCCACCGCCGGAGCGGTAGCAAATTTATAAACTTATTCAAATTTTATTTCTTTCAGGTTCCCGTCAAAGAATCGGAAATCCTTTTTAGAATATCCGGTCACATATGGAACGGGCGCCATATTGTTGACAACGTTCTTGCAGTACACGTTGTCATGATCTTGGCAGACAACCTCGAGATCGCCCACCCAGGACTGATCCGGTATCTGCTTCCCAGTTATCTCGTTTATGCGAGTCTCTACAGACTCAATTTTGTAAATTCTCATTTTATTTTCTCCTTTCATGTGGGGCGATCTCTCGCCCCTGTTGCTTACTTTGTTTCGTCCGGTTTTGGCTTATACTGATCTTCTCCGGTTTCGATATAAAGAAGAAAATCATTGATCTTCTTTTCATCCCATCCGGCAGCTCTAAGACCAAGCACCAGTCTTGCGTTCTCTTGCATGTTCATTTCTTCCATGGCTCTCCTTTCCGGCTTTCGCCTATTGCCTTTCGACAATATTATAATAACATTTTGTTCCGTCCTTGTCAACACTAATTTTAGTGCTTTAGAAAAACCTTATTTTTTCGTCATCTGTTGGAACTATTTCCAATATATCTGATGGCTGACATCTCAATATAATGCATATCGTGTTAATAGTGTCTGTTGTTATTCCTTTTCCTTTCCTTATATTTTGCATAGTTGCCTCACTCATTATCTTCTCTTTTCTCATTCGTGTTGATGTATAGCCACGATCAGAAAGAGCTTTTAGAACATCTATTTTATAGTTAAACATTTCAGAACCTCGCTTTCTGTTTTTTATTTATTATATGATAATTATGTAAAAAAATCAACAAAAAACATTTTTAAAAAACATCTTTTTCAGTGTTGATATACACTAATATCAATGGTGTTATAATATCAACAAGAGAACAAACCACCAAGAAGAAAAGGAGATCATAAAAATAGATGCCGCAGCAATAGCAACATTGCGTTGGGCTATCTTTGAGCTTGAACGCTAACCACAGAAACGATGCGCCAGGTTCGATTCCGGGCGGTTGTTTTAACAGGATAAGAAGCAGACAGGGCAATCACTGTTTTGAAAATCCGAATTTTTCAAAAAGTCAAAAATCATTTAGTACGCAACTTTTTTCTGTCATGAAAAGTATTCTTACAGATGCGTCACAGGATACCAACTCTTCCAGTAATTTTTCCTCTGTCATTTCCGGGTTGCTCTTCTGAACATATCTCAATAATTCCTCAATTTTACTCATTATCCAATCCTCCTTATTAGTCTGCTTATGATCTGATCTGCGCAGTATATTATGCTCCTGCCGTATGTAGCCATGAAATCAGCTATGATTTCCTCCGTTTCAATGGGAATGTGACAGTTATTTTCAAAGCTAAAAACATGGGTTAATTCATGGCACAGAACCCTGTCTGTCATGTAGTCTGAAAGTCCTTCTGCCATGTATACGGTCTTTACATTGTTGTCTGATACTCCGATCGTGAATGTGCCGTCACTGCGCTGTAGGCTCATGCTACCTGCCGGCACAAATACAAGATTCCACTCTGAATCGTTTACAATAAATTTCATGCTGTTTACCTCCAAATAAAAAACCACTAACCAAATACTGGCTAGTGGCTTTCTTAAAACTATCTTCTTTTTCTGTCCTCTATTTCGTCCTCGATTAACTGCAATCTGCGGTCTGCTTCTGCCCTCAAATTTGGGAAGTAATTCAGCAGATCATACTTGCTTGGGTACTTATCAGTTTCCTTGCAGTAAATGACGATTGCTCTCTCGATATCGTACACTGATCCGATCAGGTTGAAGAACGCTGTGGTAAATTCTTTCTCCGACTTCTTGATATACAAGGCAATATCATTTAGCCGGTTCTTGTTGATCGTGTACCAATCTGTTGTTTCAGGGCAACTCGGTGCGTTTTCAGCCCTTGATTCAATCTGCGGTGGTGTCTGCCTTGCGTTGAAGTACGATGTTACCAGCTTGCGCTGCACTTCCCATGACAAATCATCACGGAATGACTTTACAAGCATTAGGTAACCGGTCTCGGTGATAAGTATACCGCTTGAAGCCCTATCGTCAAATCCATAACTCGGGGTAAAATTTACCCCGAGATCACTTCTCAATACTTTAAAGAAATCCTCTCCTTCTGAAAAGCGTTTCTTATTATTTGTAAAATTCCTTTTTGTTGTTCCTATTTTTTTCCCATGTACTTTATCAATATCATTGAAAGTAACCACTCGCTGACCATGGTACTCTCTGATCTGCATTTCGGAATTGCCTAC
>CAKVMU010000177.1 GCA_934773085.1 uncultured Candidatus Melainabacteria bacterium | reverse complement strand
GAAACTGTATCAAATCAATACAGTAAGCACTAATTGTCTTATCGCTTAGCTTCTTGTGGTAACGGCAATAATTTATAAATCCGTCGATATGAGTTTTAAATTCAATCATCTTGACCTCCGAGTATAACTGCAAAATTTGGGGCGGAGCCCAGTAATATTTTTTACAGAATAAATTATATAAAGAGCTCAAAGAAAATTCAAGATGCTCCGGCTGCATTTGGGATAGCCTTTTAAATATAAGTGTTAATCAGTTTTCAAGTTTGAAATCAACCTTTTGAGAGTCTTTCATTAACGGAGGGGATAAGGATGTAAAACTAACATAAAAATTGGTTTTTGATAGCACGATTGAGTTCGTGTGTAGAAAGGGATACGCTTATAAAGCGGAAAAACAGATGATAACATTAAATTATCGGAGGTTTTATGAATATAACGGAATATCAAAAGAAAGTCCATGAAAATATAGTAAATGAGCTTAGAAGCAGCAATATAGTTAGATTATATGGCGCAATCGGCTCAGGAAAAACGGAGCTGGTTAATCGTTTTTTTGGAACAGATTATTCATCTTATTTCGCATTTAAGGAGATTGATAAAGAAGATGAGAGCTTAATTTCAATGATTTCTTTGTCTTCCGCATTTGACAACAGAATAAAAAATATAACCGAGTCAACTAATTTCATAATGGAAACGGATAAGATCAAACCATTCTCAGGTCCGCTAAAAATATTATTCAGAATATTCAACAAATCAATTTCTGTTTCAAAAAAATTGAATAACTTCTTTTCCGATCAGGAAATTAATATTATTATTTCGTTAATGAAAATTATTGAAAAATCGGATAAGTGTAATTATTATTTAATTTTTGATAACTGTGAATATATGAATAGACAAGTGGTGAGGTTTATTCGTCAACTATTCATAAATAATGATATTAATAAATCATTTAATAACAGGCTTAAGATTATTTTAGTTGAAAACACGCTTGAGGAGAATGGCTTGCTTGCCAATATCACTGCTTCCAATATCAAAGTTGAAATTGATGACAATACATATTTCAGTTATTTGAAAGACATTAATCATAGGGATGAGTATTCCGCAGAGGATATGAAGGTATTAGCCTCAATTACTTCCAAGGACTTGACATTAACTAACACACTATCAGAATATTTTAATAAGAATAACATTCATAAGGATATTCTTTCTCAAAGCTGTACTTTAGAACGACTTGTTGAAATATTTGATAAGATGATATCCAAGCACCTAGACAATCATGCCACCGAAATTAATTGTTTGGAGGTAGCTTCAATTCTCGGTACAATAATAAATGCTTATGATTTATCAAAGCTAACTGATAAAGAACTTGATTTAGTAATTAATGCTTTATCGTTTGGTGTTAAAAATGGTCTGGTTAAGGAGGATAAACCGGATTATTCAATTGTATCCTTCCTGCATCCAATTATAAAAGATGTATTATATAAAAAGTTGGAAAATAAGCAAAAACATCATTTGCGATATAATATACTGCTAAAGCAGAAATATCCAACGAGGCATTTAATTATTGCTGAAAATCTTTACAGGGGGCATATAGCCCTCATAAAGGTGTTAGATGAATATTACGCACATTTAACAATGCTTGCAGTACGGGGAAAATTAAGCCAATTCGATCATCAAAGTTATGAAGATAAATACACATCCAATCAAATGTACGCTAAATATACCTCCGATTTATACAAAATATTGTCAGCGTATGAGTCAAGGGATTTTGGCCTAGCATACAAATATATAAATGACATTAGTCCTATTGATATCCCTAACAAATTTTGTGGGGCACTATTGAATTTCATGGAAGCAAGAATTCTTGTTATTATCGGAGATTCAAATGAAAAATTTGTAAAAGTAAAGGAATTACTAAGGGAAGCCTCAAACATATTTCTGGAATACAATATGGTTGATCTATATTTTGATTCACTTACAGTGCTGATAAATGTTCTTGCATATAAGCTTTCTGATTTGAATAGCGCAAGAGAAATAGAAGATGAATATGTAATCCAATTCCAAAACCAAGTCTGCCATGCAGAAAGTTCGGAGCTTGAGGACAATTATATAGAATTTATGCGTAGAACTGCGTCGTTACTAGATGCACAAGGTGCTTATGAGAGAATGAAAAATCTTTTTGCCAATAACTCAATACAAGATTATCTTCCTAAGTACAAAGCCTATAATGATATGATCGGATACAGTATATATGAGGGGGAGTTTGATACTGCATACGAATATGCAAATAAAATGGAGGAGTATCTGAGCACAAATAATTTCTATGATTTCCCTGAACTGTATAAAGCTCAAAACAATATTTTATTGGCCAATCTCTGCCACGAAACTAGCAGCGACAAATTCTCGATTCTTGTAAACAGCGGCATAACAACGCTGATTAAATACGAGGATAAGCCCGATATATCAAATGTGATCAAGCTGAATACAGCCTGCTTGTACCTGCTTGCAGGAAAATATCGGGAAGCTGAAAACATACTTTTGTCGCTGTTTGATAATTTGCATAGCTACTCAAACGCACTTTATTCAACCTGCGTTCCATCAAATCTAGCTGCGCTTTATCTGTTAGAGGGGGATTTTGCAAAGGCCCATCAATATAATGATTTTGTTAAACAATGTCTATGCCAATGGGATACAAACTATCGTACATATTATGCCGCCCAAAATCAATATGTTGCAAAGCTGATAGAAAATAGAATATCCACAACTCCATATGCACTGTTTCATCCGGATATTGATTCTAATATTTCTGCAAAAACATACAGATTTGTTGGAAGAGGCATAATGATGTCAGAATTGTTGTTCTATACATTGTAATGGTATTTTGTAATTAAGGCCGAATTAAAAATAACATTAAATAATTTTCCTTGTGAAAGGCGATGACTTCCAAACAGATAAAACATTTCACTATGATGTGTAAAGTATGGCATTGTAGCGTAGTCATTAAAATAGAATTCTCCATTGGGAGTAACTCTGCAATCTATCCTTCCGTAATTCTCCATTCCCAAAAACTTGAATACATTGCCAGCATACTTTTTGATTTCTTCGATAACAGTATTGTCGAAATATTCTGACATCATATAATTGCCGTAAGAATAGTGATAAGAAAGATCTTGAGTAATTATCATTTTATCCAGATTTTGAATGCCATTAATACTAATCCCTATTGGATCGCAAACCGAGAGGTTATCCAATACAAATATTGGAACTTTGCATTCGTATCCATGTATAAATTGCTCAATAACAAGAGGAGATTTTAATTCAAGATATTTTTCTCTAACTTTATTCTCAAAATTAATTGAAGAAGTATTTATTATACAGTCAGGTCGTATGCCTTTGCTGGCAGACTCAAACAACGGTTTAATTATTACTTCCATGTTGCCATCAGGGACTATACCCAGCTGCCATCCATCCTCATAAACCCATGTTTTTAATCCGTGCAAATTATTCTGTAAAAGAAGGTTGGAAACATGATGTTTATTTCGGGCCAGTGAACAGGTATACCCATTGCTCCCGGTATACTTTATTTTGTAATAGTCACAAAATGCCGGAATTAAAGACTTTTTTGAAACACCATATCCATTTCGGGCAAGGTTAAAAACAAGAATATCTTCATCGGGATTAACTACGTGATTTTCAACATCACTGATAAATTCATGCTCATCATAATATGCCAAGAAATCATAACCTTCTTCC
>CAKVMU010000176.1 GCA_934773085.1 uncultured Candidatus Melainabacteria bacterium | reverse complement strand
GCACAACAAAACTGTGCATATGAGGCTTGTAAAAAACTTGGAGTTATATAACTTCAACCAAACGGATGATTGAATTACGGGCTGAATTTTATATAATTTATTTGTGAGGAATTATCGTTTACTCGGGGAGATTTAATAAATGTACGACAGACGCTGGTACGATTCAAACGAACATACGCAAAGAGCTTTTGAAATATTAAAAGATATGGATGAAAATCAAAGGAGATCTCTTTCTAGAGATTTGGCGGCTGTAGTTAAACAGATTAAAGAACTCCATGAAGAGGATGAAGAACAGGATGTAAGTCTCGGTATTGATAGAGTTTTGGGCTTGTATAAGCTTTCAAATTCCCGTCGTTGGTATGACAAGGTCAGTCTTCTTTCTTATGCCTTAAAGACAATGTCTACTTTGCCGAGGGAGGATTTCTTCACAATAATGGAAGGAATTGCAGTTTCGGCTCAGAGTGATGTGGCTTAGTTGTTAACATCTTCTCTTTTTACTGTAGGTGAGACCCCTTTGAAGGCAAAAGGTTTTGCGAAATAGAAAGCACTTATTAAGTTGGAGATATTTCCGGCAATGTTAAGTGTCATTTTTGTGTATTTTAATTTTTGCGGGAGTGCGCCTGCAATACCTATCATGGCGAAACCAGCCATAATGAACATATATGCTTTGAAGATGCCTCTTGGAACAGCAACACAGTCGTTAACATCACGTTGGTTTTGAACCGCTTCTGATATTTTATCGATAAACTCACGCTTTTTTGGTTGAGTTTGTTGTGTATTTTGAAAATTAGTTGCTTGGATATTTGAAATTCTCATGACGTATATATTAAAACATGTAAAAAGAAATTTTGTTAGTTAATGTAAATTTTTTAAAACATTTAAAATATAATAAGCAATTATTAAATATTTAAAATACTTAATATATATAAGGAAAGAAAAATTGGGAAATTTAGGTTTAAAAATATTAAGGAATTTTGAAAAGGCGTACCCTGTAAATATTAATGGTATGGTTAAAAAGCCTCCTTGTGCAATATTTAGCTTGTCTAACCCATATATTCTGGAGTCTGTGCCTGATTCAATGCTTAAAGAGTTATCCATATTTGAGGGTAAAAAATTGAATACGGTTTGTAGAGTTCTTGACGATAAGAACTATCCTCAAATTTTATCAGCATTCAAAAAAATTATAACAAAAGGATTTAGTGAAGCTGAATTACAAAAGCTGTATAAGAAAGCTTTTCCTTATGGGAAAGTGCCAAGTGATGTAAATTTAGATGCAATGGTATATTTGAATAATCTGTCCGAAAAAATCGGAACACGTTATGATGCGCACGGTATGGCAAAGGGCAGTATTCCTGAACAATTAAAACAGTTAAATAAAATTTTAGGTGGAGGAATTGATAAGACACGAAAACTATATACAGCACCTTTAGCTGTTCCGAGTGATATTGCAAGAGGAGCAGGTGCGGGATTAGGTACAGCCGGTGGATGTGCTTATAGGGATGGTTCTTTCATTTTATTAAGTGAAAAAGATAAACTTATTAGTGATAGCGGAATCAAATCTGTAATAGTTAATGATGTGTATTACCCAATAATGCAAGATTTGCGGAAAAAGTTTCCTAGTGTGAATTTTATGAGAGCAGATGAGGCAGCTAACATTTTAAATAAAATATAAATAAAAGGTTTTACTTTAAAATATTTTATGTTAGAGTATTTATGTAATGAAAATTAAATATATGGGTGCGTGGCACTCTGCCGAGCGAAAAGTTGACTAAATGTCAAGTTTTCGGGAGAGGAACGGTAGCGCAGGAAACGAAGTTTCCACCGCTAACAACTGCCAGACATCCAAGTGATGAAAATTAAATATATGGGTGCGTGGCGCAGTTGGTAGCGCAGTTGACTCTTAATCAATTGGTCGAGGGTTCGAGTCCCTCCACACCCAAATTTTTTTTAGAAGACTCCTTTAGGGGTCTTTTTTAGTAGGATTGTGGAGTGGACGAGAACCCTCGGATAGGGTTCGAGCGTGAGTGAGCTGAGGGCGGAGTGTGTTTGCGCACTGTGCAAAGTCACAGAAGCAAAACACGTAGACCCGTTAAAAGCGAACGAGCAAGAGGGTCCCTCCACACCCAAATTTTTTTAAGAAGACTCCTTTAGGGGTCTTTTTTAGTAGGATAGTGGAGCGGACGAGAACCCTCAGATAGGGTTCGAGCGAGAGTGAGCTGAGGGCGGAGTGTGTTTGCGCACTGCAAAGTATTCGTGGATAGAACGCAAAAATTCAATGCACGAAAATATTGTAGGTTGAGCGTTCTTGCTCAATAAAATCTATGCTTTTGGATCTCTTTTTGTGTTGGCGATAATTACGGCGGTAATCATTAATACGCAACCCCAGATTTCTTTCGGAACCATTGTTTCACCAAGGATTAAGAATCCTCCCAATACTGCAAAGACTGATTCAAGGCACAATATCAAGGATGCGACGACCGGAATAGTGTGTTTTTGTCCGTATATTTGCAGGGTATATGCGATGCCGCAAGTTAAAATACCTGTTACGAACAAAGGTCCTTTACAAGCGATTATGTTTGCCCAGACCGGAGTTTCCAGTATTAACATCAGGAGCATTGAAAGAAGCCCCATCACAAAGAATTGAACACAAGATGTTTTTACTGCATCCACTCTTGACGAAAAATGGTCAACTACGATTATGTGAACTCCGTAGAAAAATGCACTTGCCAACAATAGCAAATCATATACACTTAATTGTCCGTTTCCATTGTAACAGAGTAAGTACAATCCGATTACAGACATAATAATGCTTGCAATAATGCGTTTTGCGAGTTTGTTTCCAAATAACATAGAAATTATTGGAACGAATATAATATACAAGGCAACGATAAAACCGGCTTTTCCGGCGGTTACATATTGCATGCAATATTGCTGAACAGTCATTGCGGTAAACAATGCTAAACCGCAAGCCGTACCGGCTTTTGCAAGATTTATTCTTTGGAAACGTTTTCTTCTGCGTCCACGTGTATCAACTTTTGAGTATTTTACCCAACATATTACCGGAATCAAACTGAGTGCACCCAGAAAGCTTCTGATGGTATTAAATGTGAATGGTCCGATGTATTCCATTCCGGCTCTTTGTGATACGAATGACAGACCCCAAATCATTGCGGTCATAAAAAGTGCTAAATTTCCAATAAATCTGTTTTTCATTTTAATATCTTACCATCTTTTAAAAATAAAAAATACTGCGAGGATAATAAATAAAAATCCTACTAAATAATTCCAATGGAATTCTTCTTTTAGGTATAACACAGAGAATATACTAAAGACAATAAGTGTGATAACTTCTTGTATTGTCTTTAGTTGCGCTGCTGTGTAGTACTCATATCCGATTCTGTTTGCAGGAACCTGAAAACAGTATTCAAACAGAGCTATCCCCCAACTTACGAGTATAACAATCCAAAGTGCGGAGCCTCTATGTCTGAGGTGCCCGTACCAAGCGAATGTCATGAATATATTAGATATAGTTAATAATAATATAGGTAATAAAGGTCTAAGCATACTGTTTTAAAAAACGGGGAACCGGAACTTGGTTCCCCGTCAAAAAATCCTTATATTCTGTTGTGCCAAACACCACCGGTTCTGTCTACGAAAGCATCATAGCAAGACCAGAATCTAAAAACACCTGTTAAACCAAGAATGGCGTGTGTAACGTTTTTCTCAACAGGGTTGTCGTTAATTAACTGACCAATCCCAGGCCAAATAAGTAGTGACAAAGCCGCAGCACCGACGGATTTACCCCTGA
>CAKVMU010000175.1 GCA_934773085.1 uncultured Candidatus Melainabacteria bacterium | reverse complement strand
ACAACATCCCGTTTGAGGGTAAGACTTCTGCCGGAAAACCTTTGCGAAAATTAAAAAATATAACTTGCCCTTACCGTGGAGTTAAAATAATTACCACTGATAATATAAAAGGGTTTGAAAAGAATCTTGCAAAATGCAAAACGGCAAAAGATGCAGTAGAACTGCTTTCTACATATAAAGCAAATATGCTTCCGGTTGAAAAATCCATATTCGCAATCTTCATAGACTTTGCAAAAATCAATCCGGATGACAATTTGCAAAACTGTTTGCAGATGATAAAAACGAACAGCCTTACAAAATTAAAACTCGAAGAAATGGAAGTTTTAGACGACGTTGACAGGCTTACAAAAAAGCTTTCTCCGCAAACTGCGCTAAAAATCAGAACAAAAACAACACGTTGCAGGCAAATTATACTTTCAAACTCGCATGATACGTTCAAACGTAAAATTTTTCTTAGTTCCTTAGAAGAAATCATCCCAAATGAAAATGAAAGAGAAATTTTCAACACAATAAAAAATAAAGCCCTCTTTTTACCAACATCAGAGAGCAGCCGAAATGCTTTCATAGTAAAGTATTCCAAACGTTCACAAACCGAAATTGTAAGACGTATTTTTATTGCCTCAACCGGTTCAATTGAGCACGTAACTCCAGCCTCAAGCGGAGGTCTGAACACAATAGGAAACTTCCTTCTGACAACTGCAAGCGGAAATCGTTACCGTGAAAATATGAAGCTTACAGAATACATAAAAAGACATCCCGAAATTCCACAATATATGCAAATGTACATCGATGACATAATTCGAGAGATTCATGCCGGAAATCTGCCGGGAAACGAAACTTATCCGTACAAAATCAAAAAGAAGCTCTACGAAGAATCCGAAGGAAGAATCATGATAAGTTTATCAGCCTATAAATACACTGAAGAAGAAGCAGCAGGGGTAAATATATCGGATTGGTAATTTTCCCTCTCCTAGCAGGAGAGGGAATTAGGGTGAGGTGTTAGCCAGTAGGATGTGGCAATTCGGAGATTTACCACAGCATCAATCTTATAAGATGCTGAAACAAGTTCAGCATGACAGAAATTAAGGTCAGCCTTCGACTTCTTGTTGCATTATTAAAAACAACTTTATAAAAATAGCAATTCGACATATAATGTAGACGGAATATAGGAGAAAATTATGGAAATCGCATTAACTATTCTGGCAATATTATTAGTTGTGTTTGTAGTTGTAAAAGTAGCAAAACTTGCTATCAAGATAGTTATAATTGCACTTGTTGTTGCTGCAATTGCTACCTCTTTGGGATTCAATTTCTTTACGCAACAAGACAATGACGAAAATCAAGGCAATTTTATAAGCACTATGTTTAACTTTAACGACAAACAATCGCAAAATACCCAAAAATAGGTTTTATTTCGTCAAACATTCGTCAATTCTGTCCAACACAAAATTGGTAGCTCCACGTTGAGATTCAAAGACAGATTTGCAAGCTTCAACCATATCGTTATAACGGGTTGCATCAGAAAAAAGTTCTTTCAGTGTTATATACAATTCATCCTTGGATTTGACAACAACACTTGCATTTTCTTTGGTAAGTATTGAATAAATATCTTTAAAGTTATGAATCGAAGGTCCGGAAAGTGTTGGTTTGTCATATATTGCGGCTTCCAACGGGTTATGACCGCCAACCTTAACAAAACTTCCTCCAATAAATGCGATATCACATATTGAATACATTTTCCCTAATTCTCCTAATGTATCCAGTATAATAATGTCATTATCTGTAAACATCGCACCCTTTGACTTAAGTCCGTATGACATTCCCATTTCTTTTATCAAAGCTTCTATCTCAGGCACTCTTTCCAAGTGTCTTGGAGCAATCAAGAGTTTTAAGTCCTTACAGTCAAGTTTTTTATACGTTTCAAGAACGATTCTGTTCTCTCCACCGTGAGTACTTCCTGCCAACAAAACTCTGTACCCCTTTTGACCTAAATCAATATTTTGACTCTTTGGTTGAATGTCAAATTTCAGATTGCCCATAAATTTGGTATCATCCTTGCGCATTCCTATTGACACATATTTTCTTCCGTCATCTTCACTTTGTACATATACAGCAGAGAAATTCTCAAAAACCTGTTTGAAGAATGGTGCCACAATTTTGTATGAATTATATGTCGAGTCTGAAATTCTGCCGTTAATAATCATAAGCGGAATATTGCGACTTTTGCATCCGTATGCAAAATACGGCCATATCTCAGTTTCCGCAATAACAACGACAGATGGTTTTAATCTGTCTAAAAATTTATTCACAGCGAGCGGAATATCAAACGGAAAATACGTTATATAATCCGCAACCTCGCCAAGTTTTTTGTGAGCAATATCTTGTCCGGTTTTAGTTCCGGTAGTAACAACAATTTTACAATCACCGAACTTATCCTTTGCAGATTTTACAAGATTTTCAATTGCAGCAACTTCGCCCACCGAACAAGCGTGAAACATTATAACTTTTTTATCGGAATCGTTGAACTCGATATTACCGAACTTTTCCTTCCACCCGAAAGATTTTTTGTGGTAAACCCTTTCCAAATAAAAAAACGGCAGAGTTGCAAAAAATACCGTTGTATCAATAACCTCGAATAACTTAATTCCAAACTTGTTCATATAATACATTGCCCCCGAGGGTAATTCTAACATAAATATAATTGAACAAAAATAAACATAAAAAGCAAACCCCACATTTGAACAAATTTTAACAAAATATCGTTCTTAAAAATGATGTTAAGAATAAAAAATTCGGATAAAATCGCAACAGATGAGGTGTGAGGATTGATTAAATATAACAAGAACATTCATAGAAAACTAACGGCAGCGGCTCTTGTCTTTGCGCTCACAGTGCCTTATTGCTTCGGGATTCAGGACACACCAACAAAAAGAAGTTTGTTTAAAAGGCAAAAAAATGAGGTTAAACTTGAAAAAACAAACAATAAAAGAACTGAAGTCGCAGAAATAACACTTCCGGCTGTTGCATCATTCAAACGACCACCCAAAAACGTCATTACTATGTCCATTGATGAATGCGTAAACTATGCAATTGCGCACAACCCGAATCTTTCTGTTGCAAAAGAACAAATTAAAGCTGCGGAATCCGGAATCGGACAACAACGTGCAAATTACGCCCCAAGATTAACTGCTAGTGTGAATTACAACCACAACGACAATAACGGAACACGTATAGTAAATTCTCATCAAAATTCTGTCGGTTTTAACGTTGGTATCTCAGAAATGATATGGGATTTTGGGCGCACAACAGCGAAAATCAATATGGCTAAATATGACACCTTATCAGCCCAATACGATTACGATTACGACCTTTTGAATGTTATTTATAACGTAAAAATCAGTTACTACAGAGTTCTCTCTTCATTAGCAAATCTTGATATTTACGAACAGAATGTAAGGATTAACACCTTAAACTACGAACGTACAAAAGCTATGTTTGATGAAGGTTTGAAGTCAAAAATTGATGTTGTGAACGCTGAAGTAAACCTTGCTGATTCAAAAATCCAATTAGTAGAAGGGCAAAACACCCTTGCTACAAATGTTTTGGCATTAAAAAACGCAATGTATTACCAAGAAGCCGAACATTTTATCGTAAAAAATACTGAAAACTTTGGATTCTTAAAAGCCGATTACAAAAAGAAAATGCAAAGCCTTGATGAAATTAAGCCATCAGGATTTTCATTCAAGAAAAATGAAGACGGATTAATCACACTGACTTCCGGAATTGAACACAACGACATAATTAAGGATTACACATTTAACC
>CAKVMU010000174.1 GCA_934773085.1 uncultured Candidatus Melainabacteria bacterium | reverse complement strand
TTTATCGAGTTCGGCGTGAGCGAGCTGAGGCTGGAGCAATTTTGTGAAAGACAAAGTCTTGAAGCAAAATGCGGAATTGCCGTTAAAAGCGAGCGAACAAGAGAAGCCTCGTCGGCATCTAGTCCTTTTTATTTTGTCGAGCCTCGGCTCTTCTCGCCTGTCTTGAAATATTATGCCAAAAGAGTCACTTATGTGGCTCTTTTTTATTAGCGGTGAAGACAGTTTGGTGAGACCCCCAAGTGCGAAGCACTTTATCGAGTTCGGCGTGAGCGAGCTGAGGCTGGAGCAATTTTGTGAAAGACAAAGTCTTGAAGCAAAATGCGGAATAAAATATTAAATCTACGTTGGCAACAATTTCTTTTTTAAGATAACTAAATTTACCTTTCCTTGATTCGCAAAAAGTTTGTTTGAACGCAGAAATTTGCTATAATGGATATGATTATATTAGTGAGTGTTGAATGGAAGAGATAACATATTTACATTGTGAAGATTTATACAAAAACACTTGGCGAAAGGATTATAATTTTTTGCGCTTATTGAAAGATGAGAATTCCTTGTCGGAAGAGGAATTGTATAAAAAAATCTCTGAATTCTTTCAAGCAACCGTGTATTTGATTCAAATATATTTGAGGAATCAAGGTATATACTATAACGCTAATACTATGATTATTAAAGTCGGGTTTCGCTACTGTTTTATTGAGGACGGGGATGCTTATATGGTGCTTAATGATATGATATCAAACCCTAAAAAGTATTCAAAAAATTCTGTAATTCAGTGCTTTTGGGAAAATTTTCATATTTTTGAAACCTTGGATAACAAAATGGCGAGGTTTTCGAAAAATGAAGAGTAGATTACCAATGGAATATTTAAAAATGATGACTTTTAATAGAAAATTAGAAGTATTTAAAGAATATGACGAATCTTTTTTGTCAGCAAGTATGCCTGAGGATGTAATCCCTAAATATTTTTGGTCGTTAAAGTCGCTTCTGGGTTTTTATTGTAAATACATAAGGTACATATATAAAACCAGAGGAATATTTTTACATACACCGGTTGAAATCCTCGTACAAGCCGGAAAAGATGGAACAATTACTGATTCAGATGTTTGGTTGGAGTACACAAAATGGGTTAATCATTGTCTTGGCATAGAAGACGCAGAACAACGTAAAAATATGATGTTAGAAATTTTAGATAAGTTTCGTGCGAAAGTTGATTCAATGTTGCTTTTGGTACATTCAGATGCCAATATAAAGTTAATGAAAGATAATGATGAGTTGTATCAACAGTTGTGTAGTGTGCGGTCTGCATTATCTGATAATAAACCGGTTTATTCTTGCGAGGAGCTTGGCATAACGGAACGTTCATACAATATTCTTTTAGGCTTTTTCAAATCGTATCCGGAAATAAAAGGAGTTTGGTTGCATGGTTCAAGAGCTTACGGAACATCAGACGCAGGTTCCGATTTGGATTTGTTGTTGGATTGCGAAGTGACTGCTTGGGAAAACGTGCGAAAAGAGTTTGCAAACCTGCTTGTTCCGTACTATATCGATGGTAAAAATCTACGTATAGAGGAAACTGCGGAATATGTTAATTCAATTATTCCGTATGGTACAAAGAAAATCTATGATTCTGCAGACTTTCAGATATACTGGGACGATCAAAAACCATGCAACAATACCTCTATTAAAGTGGATATAGGCAAGGTGTTGTTTCAGTAAAACTACCAACCGCCATGGGTTCCATTCGCAAAACAACCTTCGCTATTCATCTCTTCTTCAGAGGTTGTCCCTCCATTGTAGTACCATTGTCCATTGTAGAAGTAGTAGCCGTCACATTTATTATTATTTGTGTTATCAGTTTTGTCGTCGTCGCCACCTCCGCCGCCGCTACTGCTACTTTCTTCTCCGCCAGAGGATTCTTCATTGCCAGCAGAAGGTGGATTATCTTCGATTTTCGGTTTTTCAGGATCTTTGTATTCAGGTATATCGACTATTTTCTCTTCTTTTTCCCATTTAGCAACATCTTCCAATGGGTATTGAATAATATCCCTCATTTTAAGGTTACTTCGTGTTCTTTTATAGAATTCACCGGCAGAATCAGTGATTACAACATAACCGTTAGGAGTTACCTGTAATGTGAATTGATCTGGTTTTTTGCAGTTGTCGCCATACAAACAGTTCGGGGATTTGTCTCCGTTAACATCTACAGCGATTTTTAATCCGTTGACCTTGACGTTGACTCCATTTTCAAGCACGAATCCACGTTGTGTTGGGTCTTCGTTATCACAGGAGTATTTAGTGTAACTCATATAAAGTGCCATTGCTGCGCAAAGTTTGCTGTCTCCACCTGGGATTGTCTTGCCCAGATAAGTTACTGAAGCAGTGTTTGCAAGAGGAGCTTTTGAATAGCTGTGTGTACCGTCTGTTACGGGATAGATATCTACATTGTGTGCTAAGTTAGCAATGGTTGTGGAAATATCATCGTAGGTTCTGAGGAAAAGAACTTTGTTTCTGTCCGGCTTATATTTGTTGATAAGGGGTAGCATAATAGTTGCTAAAACACCTATAACACCAATGGTTATAAGGACTTCAGCAAGAGTATAAGCATTCTTTCTCATTTAGACCTCAATGTGTAAATTTGTAGCAGATATTTATATTTTAACATATTTTGCATAACTATCAAGATTGTTTTTGAGAATATCATATTGACAATAGAGCGGTTTTAGGAGTTAAATAGTGGTATATAAGCGGGTGTAGTTCAGTGGTAGAATGCTTCCTTCCCAAGGAAGAGGTCGCGAGTTCGAGCCTCGTCTCCCGCTAATTAAAAAGACTCACCTTTAGGTGGGTCTTTTTAATTAGTAGAGATAGTGGATTGAACGAACTTTTTTGCGAGTTGCGTGAGTGAGCTGAGGCTGGAGCAGTTTTGCAATTGGACAAAGTCCAATATGCAAAATGCGGAATTGCCGTTAAATGCGAGCGAACAAGACACGAGCCTCGTCGGCATCTAGTCGTTTTATTAGTGTTAGTAACAGATGTGAAAACTTATTTTGCGAGTGACCTGTGAGCAGAGTGCGAAGCACTTGACACCTCTTCCGCTCGCTAATTATTAAGGAATATGTTAAACTTTTTGTATGAGTAATATTACAACCGGCAGGCATGGTGAAAAACTTGCACAAGATTATCTGATAAAACAAGGGTACAAAATTCTTGAAACTAACAAACATTTTTCAAGGTTTTGCGAAATAGATATTATTGCGCAAGATAGGGATACTTTGGTGTTTTGTGAGGTTAAAACCCGAAAAAATAATCTCTGCGGCAGCCCCTTAGAGGCTATTACTAAGGCTAAATATTCCAACATTAGAAAAGGTGCGTTTCTTTACCTTCAAGAAAATCCTATATGTAAAAAAATAAGAGTTGATGTTATTTCAATTGTTCTAGAGCCAAAAACAGAGATAAAACATTTAAAGAACGTGTAAGTGATTACAAGCTTGGTGATTTTAGGGTGAGTTGTAGGATGCGGTAAATCAAAGATTTACCGCATCAATAGTCTAAATAAATTTACCCCGCCATTTATTTGATAAGAGTAGAGATAAATCTGATAGAATCGTCTTTGAGTTCACGAACGAAATCTTTAGCAATTTTAGAGAGTGGTCTTTGGTCGATTTTATCAAAGATAGCGTAGATAGGGTCTCCGCCGTTGTTGAATCTCATTTGTCTGTCATTTTTATTAAGATAGTAGCAATGGAAATCTTCAGGGATTTCAATAGCGCCTGCGGGTTTTTTATTTCTTTCAATAGCTGAATAAGTAGTTGCCATAATATCTCTCTCTAAAAAGCTCTTACATATATATAAAGTATATAAG